>JAQYWP010000572.1 GCA_029379285.1 Rhizonema sp. PD38 | reverse complement strand
AAGCGGGGGGGGTTGGGGAGCCAGCACCTACGGCGGGTCTCCCGCCGTAGGTGAGGAGCGTGGTGGGGTGAGTGTGTTTACGGAAATTACGGTTAATTAACCGGACATGATATGAATTATTGCCTCACGCATAGATGCACGACTCTGCTTCCCATAGGGTAGGTGCAAAGGTGCGAAGAATCGACCTTGATTCTTAGTCACAAATATCAATTCTAAAGCACAAATATGCAACGTCTTTCAAGCTTCTTTAGGACTTACGCAGTCGGCACATTTTTCCTCAACTGGCACAGTTGTCCCAATAAACTAATAAAAGTTTACACAGTTCTGGTTTATGGATTATTTAGTTGCTACTAACGTTGTACACTCACAACCACAGGAACTCCTAGCTAACCTCATAATCATATACTTTGCCAGTAAGGTCGGGGCAGAATTAGCTTTTCACCTTAAGCAACCGCCTGTTTTGGGAGAACTGGCAGCAGGTTTAGTTGTCGGTGTCTCCTGTCTCCAGTGGATTAATCCTGATCAACCTATTTTAAAGCTACTTGCACAGGTAGGTGTGATACTCCTGCTATTTGAGACTGGACTGGAGTCAAACATTCAAAGCCTGATTAAAGTAGGATTCCAAGCCATAGGCGTTGCACTTACTGGGATGATAGTCCCGTTTATTTTTGGGTATGCCGTCATGAAATGGATGGGGTATCCTGAACTAACCAGCATTTTTGCGGCAGCTTGCATGACCGTGACCAGCATGGGATTCACCGCTAAAGTGTTAACAGAACTGGGGTATCTCAATCGGTTAGAAGGCAACATTGTATTGGCGGCGGCGATACTTGATGACATCCTTGGTGTCGTCATTCTTTCGGTCATTTCCTCTTTAGGCAAGGGGACTAGCTTAAATTACCTTAATCTTTTAGGTATTATTGGCACTTCTATCGGTTTTCTAGTAGGAGGTATTGTTGTTGGTAACTTACTTATGCCCTTATTTATCCGCTTGGTAAGGCTCCTACATACCAGAGGTGAATTGCTAACAGCATCCTTAATATTTTGTTTTTCCTTTACTTATTTAGCGGAACAGTTAGGTTCTGCTGCTATTATTGGTGCTTTCGTCGCTGGACTGGTATTAGCAACAACTGACAAACGTGATGAAGTGGAGTCGCGACTACACCCGGTTACAGATTTCTTCTTGCCTGTATTCTTCATCATAGTGGGAGCCGAGATAAACTTGGCTTTGCTTGGCAACCAACAGGTATTAATCCTCTCTGTAGGACTGACTTTAGCAGCAGTCATTGGTAAGGCAATTTGTGGTTATGCTGCCTTCAAAACTCAAGCGAACAAGTTGGCCGTTGGTATGGGCATGGTTGCTAGGGGGGAGGTTGGACTCGTCTTCGCAACTATAGGTTTGGGCACAGGTGTTTTGACTAAAACTGTTCACTTTGCTGTAGTTGTGATGGTTATTTTTACAACGTTTCTAGGACCATTGCTATTAAGCTTTATTCTCAAACGTCAACAATTGTCAGAGAGTGATAGTTAGTTAGAGGGGATTTACATAATATTCATAGATGAAAAACACTCTCCATTCTCAATTTGCTATCGGCATGACATCATGAAAGCGGGAAAAGTCAATGCTGCGTCTGCCATCTGGTGTCCTTGATAGGATGTCGACGAACCGCATATTGCGAAGAATTTCCCCTGAGATAAACGAATGACGGGCATGGATAGTTTGAGCGACGGTTTCATCTAGCCCGGTAAATGTCACCAATATTTCCATATTGTCCTCAAACATCTTTTCTGGTGTTACAGCATACAATGGACTATTTTCGTCAATTGGATGCATGACTGTCCAAGTCAGGGCGAAAAGCGGTGATTGACTGCGAATCAGTGGCAAATCGTAAAATCGACGCATTACTTCTCCCTCTTTAGTAATTTCACTGCTTACTAAAGTCACGCTGATTTGTGCTGCTACAATCCAGTTTTCTCGTTCGTTGGCTACCCGAAACATCAAATTCGGTACACCATTATAGGAAGTAATGACTGCCACACGACTGAATTGTACTCTGGCTCTGGGAATGGAAAATCGAGCAAACATTAGCCCTGTCGCCATTGCAACTCCTAACATTCCCAACACCGCTTCCACCGTTACTAAGGTATTCGCGTAGTATGTTTTGGGATACAACGAGCCATAGCCGATAGTTGCCATAGTTTGGACGCTGAAAAAAAAGGCGTCAAGGAAATTACCTTGTCTTGCGTGTTCAATGGCATCTCCTCCTGCCAGATATGCCGTAGCGAACAAGGCGTTGATTGCCACATATCCTGAGCTAATGAACGCAAAGAACTTGGTCCAAGACATATTAAGTATTAAATGATACAAATCTGCCCAATGAAAGTTAGGGACTCCTTTACGCACAACATTAAAACCTCCATCTCGGTTCATGATTAATGGGGGTGGCGCTTTTCGACGGATTCTGTTCATCGATAATAAGGTTGCTTAAGTTACAGTCGAGCGTAATGAAAAAAGTTATTATTTAAGATGTTTTTAACTAAACAAACTAGTCTGACGAGAAAGAAAGTAATTTGTTGCTCATTGTCAACTTTTTGTATTAATTCTAAATTTTAACTGAGGCGATCGCCAACTGCAACTGTACCACTGATCATAATTTTTGCCAAAATATCAGTCCTAGTATGGTGAAAATACTTATTTAGCAGAGAAAGTAAAGCAATGTCCTTTTCTCCTGTGTCTGGATTGACATGAATGTTTAAGCAGCGGTTAATCCGCGCTGTAACTGCAATTCGTACTCTACCAAGTTGCATTTCTTGTTCTACCCAATTAAATTCTTCCTAAGCAGGTACCCTGTCTAATACAATGTTGGGACGCAAACGCCGCACATCAATTTGTTGTTCAGCCAACTCACTTATTGAGTTAAGTCCGTTCCCCTTGAGATGCTTCCAATAATAGCACTGAAGGAACTCGTTCCGGTTCTGCAAGTCTCAGCAATCCGTAGCCTATTCCTGCCAACCCTGTCATCAGCCCTGGCGTTTCTACTCCTAAAGGAACGCCACAAAGCCAACCATTCTGATAAATGCTTTCAAGAATGATACTTGCAAAGCGATCGCTTACAGCTCTGTACTCTGAATCATTGAAAGTAGAATTAGCTTTCACAAGCAAATCCAAATTGCCCAAGTCTCCATGACACAGAGAGTGGTTGTGACCAAAGCAGTGTGTTATCGTGGTTTGTAAAGCTGTGTTAATCTCCAAACGAATTTCAGCATCATCCAGATAGGCGAGAGAATCCAATCGCGCCAGCCCAATTCCAGTGGCACCATTGCACCATGCTGTCATAAACCCACTGTAACGCTCATCCCCGCGCAGATCCAGCCAATTTCCGAGTTGTGGAGAGAAAAGACTGCGTTCGTAAGCGATCGCATGAAGTGCTGCCTGCAAAAATCGCTCTTCCCCTGAGAGCGCATACACTTTCAGTAACGCCCATGCCATGCCTGCTGCACCGTGAGAAAATCCAGCGAGAGGTTGTTCCCCAGTTTCTTTTGGCCCTTTTGCAGCCAACCGATCCCCCGAGATAGAGGTTTCGCTTCAGCAATCAGGCGATCGCCACACCTCACTGTAGCATTCAAAGTCTTTTGAGAGGTGCGACAATGATATAAACTGAAGAGAGCGCCAATACAGCCTGATACACCACCGACGATATCTAATCGCTCGTCGTTTTCAATAAATTCTGGCAAAAACTCAACAATTTCTTCTGCTTCGTCTAACAATTTTGGTTGATGCCAAAGGGTACCGATATGTGTCATCATATAGATAACTCAACCCCATCCTCCAAAACCGAGAACTGACATTTTTTTTCTTTGCTCTATTTGAGATCGAATTGTAGAAAGTGCTGAACTCGCCAGTTTAGTGTAGCGAAGTTCTTGAGAGATATTCCCCAGATAAGCTAAAAACAGTGCAACTCCAGCAACCCCATTATAAAGATCTATATCGAGAGGAACCAAAGACCAGTAGCTATCGTTTATCAGTGATAAACCGATCCAAGTCGCATCTTCTTCACCGCGTATTGCCAACCACTCCAAGCGATCCCCAACCGCACAAGCCGCAGCTAAAAATTGTTCGCGAGTCGCTGTTATTTGAGGTTCAGCAATCTGGTAACTTGGCATGAGTGCTTGTTCATCCCCCATCGCTAAAGTGCTAATGGCAGCACGGGTAAACCATAGTTGACGTGCGAGATCCTCTTCACTCATGTTTTGCAAGCGCAACCGAACCAAATTCATACTTGGTTGATCAAAAAAATTAACGAGTTTTTCCTCAGCAGCAATCCAGACATCTTGTGAATTAGGACGTGTCTTAAAGATTGGAATGTCTCCCTGCCATAACTGTTCGCGTTCGGAAGGAATAATTTTTGCCAACGTTGAGGTATAATCGATATCATACCAAAGACGCTCGAATAGGCGATCGCGATCAAGAGCATCGCGTAAAACGTCTGGATGAAAACTCTCACTCAGCAACACACTGTAGAAGCGAGTGGAACGCAAAATGACACGCACCTCATCTTCTGCAAAACGGTTCAAAGGACTATCTAAAGCCAGTAGTTCATCTTGATGCTGCCAAAGCAACTGATAAATGTTCGTAAATCCCCTCTCTACTGCTTCTGTATAGTCAGTCGCGTTAATCCCAGAACTATTTAAAGTCGGCAGATGTTGGTTTCCGGATGTTTCCATTTGCCGCCTATCCACGTATAACGCATCTGTACCTTCATTTTTTAAGTAGGGGATTTTGTTCGGAGTCAGTTGAGCCTCTTTTGCCGCTAAACCACTGATGTCAATCCCCTCATATGCATCATTAGATAACAAACGCTGCGGTAGCAAATTTACCCGCAAAACAGAAGTAAATATTTGATACCTAGCAATTTCATCTGACTGAGTGAGGTTATCTTTGTCTACCCGTGGATGAAAAAGTCCTTCCAAATCAACTAATATAGGATTTTCTCCGGCAGCAATTAAATTCTCCGAGTGAAAATCTGTTGCCTCCAACACGTATAAAAGCGCCAAATATCCACCTTGACGTTGATAGAAGCGTTGAATTTCTTCTTGTGAAGAACAATCAAAGGCACTGACAAATTCCACCCAACCATAAGTTCTGCGATCAAGAATTTTTAACGTCGGAAATGGCGGGTGATTGCCTCGAGCATTTATCCAGTTGAGAAACTCCTGAAAGTGAACGTCAACAGCAAGCGATCTTGGTTTGTAAACGATTTGAAAACCAGAACTAAATTTGGCGACTAAAACAGAACGTCCTCTTTGATGAGTATCGCCAACTCCTCCCTTTAACTCTATCAGTAAACCGGGATCTGTATCTGAACTGAATGTTGAACAAATTTCATCCCAATCTGTTGCCAGGTTTTGGAGAAATTCCAAACTAAAAGTCACCCAGGAATTAATACTTATCACCATTTGGCGAGCTAAGACAGGATACTCTTGTAACCTGAGTTCGACGTAAAAAAAGGACTGAAAACTAGACAGAGTAAACTTTCTAGCAATATAGGGTTGTAGAATCTAATGTCAATAAGATTCTATAAATGATAAAAAGTGTCTAAATTGACACTTTTAGTATTTAAAGAGAGAATGATGAATTTGTGATGAGTTCATTATAGAGATAAGTCATAAAAAACGATACAATTAGCTTGTAGGCTTAATTATAGTGATAATTTTGAATTAAAAACATAATCAAAATCGCCGAAGAATGATTGTGTGATTAAATCAATAAGGACTGATAATGAAATAATCTGGAAACGGCGATCACGCTCCCAATCAATTTGATTCATACCTTGCTAGCACTTTCTAAACCAGTAAAATCCTTACAAATGGAAGCAAATGTCAATTATTTCGACTGTTCATGCTCTTGATTTAGATGCCCAAGCGATCGCCCAATATTACTTTTTGGACG
>JAQYWP010000571.1 GCA_029379285.1 Rhizonema sp. PD38 | reverse complement strand
CGCCTCTACTCATAAAGCGACTCCCCACTCCCCGCTTACATCCTGTACGAGTTGCCAAAAGTGCTTAATTGGGGGAATTTGAAGGCGATCTTGAGTCGTTACCATAACGACAGAACGAGTCAATTTAGAACTGTCAGGCAGAAAATCATCATTGGTTGCTAGGGAACGAACTGCTAGAGTTGCGTCACTGCGTGCTTCAACCAATGCTGAGTAAGGGAGCAAAGCCACCAGTTCTCCTTGGCGTACGACTCCCCGAAAGGCATCGAGGGTGTTTACCTCTAAAGCCGCCTGTAATGTTGCTTCTAAACGCTCGAATCTATCCTGAACCAAGCGTTGCATCCCATAGCCATCCTTAAATACAACTTGCGGATAACGAATTAACTCTGACCAAGGGATGCTATCGTATTGCGCTAGTGGATGATTAGCTGCTATTAAAACTTCGATAGGTTCATTGTATAGTACTTTTACTACCATTTCTTTGTTAGTAGTTAAAAGGCGGTTGTGCATGACAATTGCCAAATCTACCAGTCCATCTTTGAGAACTTTTAAGGCGCGATCGCTTCCCAGTGATGTCACCCGCAATTGTACGTCTGGATAATCATGACAAAATTTTTGTAACACTGGTGGTAGGTAATAGGCACATAGTGAGTGAATTGCCGCAATACAAAGTTCTGGCTGCTTTCCAGCCAATAAATCTGCGATTTCTTCTGTCGCAGTTTGCCACTCAAGGCAAATTCTTCGGACACGGGGTAGCAGGCGTTCACCTGCTAGTGTCAGCTTTGCCTGACTTGTTCTATGAAACAGTTCCAACCCCACATCTGCTTCCAGTGCCTGAATTTGGCGAATAATAGTCGATTGGGTGACACCGCCTCTTCGCGCTGCTTGTTGAAAGCTGCCAGTTTCCGCGATCGCCAAAAAGGCTTGCAACTGCTCTAGACGCATTTTTATGTAGCCGGAAGTACATTTATGGCTGCAATTAAGGTAACGGATTTACAAAGACAATTTAGTAGAGCTTGTTACAGCTCTTGCCTTTTAGAGACATTAATTACAATTTTTTTTTTTAGATTGTTACGCTCAGGAGTCAGGAGTTAAAAATTTTCCCCATCTCCCCTTATCTATTCCGCTCTTGAATCCAACCACTGCTTTAAGCAAAGTGCAGCAATATTCTTTCCATAGAAGGATGAAAGCAGATCTTGCTATCCCTTAATCTCAGTCTCAGTTTGCATCGCTTCTCCATGCTCAGCAGCCAGATTGAACTGATTCATAGCACGACAGGAAAACGCTTTTCGGCTGCGTCTGGCGGAACTGTGCTCCTGTCGAGTCAAGAGCTCAACTGGCGCGGCATCTCGGTTGAGTTACATCAGATTTCACCTCAAGAACTTCCCGAACACTATGTCGATGGACATCGCTTGTTAGTCCAAGTCGGCAACCCAATAGCTTTTGAATGGAAAGTCGGCGATCGCTGGAGACAAACGCTACTGAAGCCTGGAGATTTTTGCCTACTCACGCATGGTGAAAGAAATACTCCGCGATGGAGCAGTCCGTTTCAATTTTTGGCAATCGCGCTCGATCCGTTCTTTGTTAGCCGAATTCCTGATACAAAGACGCCTGAACCCATTGCTTTTCAAGAGGAACGAGGCAAGCACGATCCAGCGATCGCCAACTTTGCCAAACAGTTTCATGCTGAATTGGAGTATAGATGTTACCGTGGATCGCTCTACGGCGAATCTATAGCACTTGCCTTCTCTCTTTACTTGCTAGAAAAATACAGCAGGCGATCGCGATCAATACCTCGATCACATGGTAAGCTGTCAGGTTTACAACTCCGTCAGTTGATTGAATTTACACATGAGTACCTGTCAGAGGATTTAAGTTTAATCGATTTAGCGAACTCTCTGAATTTGAGTCCCTATCACTTTGCTCGTTTAGTCAAAAGCACCCTTGGACAATCGCCGCATCAGTACGTGCTACAACTTCGCATTGAGCGAGCAAAGCAACTTATGACGTTTCGAGAGCGATTCAGTCTATCAGAAATCGCTTCACAAGTAGGCTTTTATGACCACGCTCACTTTACAAAAGCATTCAAGCGTGTCGTAGGAATCTCACCCAAGCAGTTCTCTTATCTCGGAAAAAACTGCGCAAGAATTTACAAGTTTTTGAAATTAAGCTTTATTAAGCTGAAATTAACTGAGTTATAAATAAAAACTGCTTGAAGTTCGTAGTTGCGCTCAAGCGCTTGAGCGCAACTACGAGCCTTTGGAAGTACTTTACAATTCCTTGCTGCCGTTGTGCTTAGTCTCGCTTATCTAGCAGACAGAACAGTAAGTTACTCAATGAAACTAACTTATCGTTCTTTAGAGATCCAATTGTTCTCGATCCCCTTGCTGGGTTATTTTTAGAATTTCATCAAGTTTCCAAAGAGACGCCAGGGCATGAAAATCTCTTTTCCCCAGTTACCACTCCCTATTTTTAAAGTAGAGAACAAATATGACAAACAATTCCGAAGACAATTACTCTACTAATATGAATTCCTCACAACAGACCAAAACATTGGGTGTGAATCGTCGTCAAATGATAGTGGGTGGTGCAGGAATAGCAGGGTTGGCTGCAACCTCTGCGGATTCCGGTATGGAAAAACCAGTTTGCTACAATGTCGTGGGTTGATTGGTTAAAGCTAGATTCAATTAACTCAGTTGCGCCAAAAATCACACAGCCATTTTTGATGGTTCATTCAGATAAATCCGCTTTGCCCGACAATGCACGACGTTTTTACGGTTTGGTTAAAGCACCCAAAGAAATATACTGGACAACAGGTCAGCACTCGAACTTTTACGACCACGAAAAAGAAGTGAGCGACGCAGTGCAAGCCGTTACGGCTCACTTTAAGAAAACGCTTGCTGCCAATGCGAAGAGGGTTTAGTGGTGGAAATTATCGCACTTTCTCCTCATTCATTAGTTTCTTTATTAGGACTTATGCAAAAGTTGTTAAAAGGCTTAATGTATTGAACCGCCAAGACGCCAAGAGCGCCAAGAATAAGTAGAGTTTGCGTAAGTCGTATTTATAAAAATTTGAATTAGATTAATACACAAGGAAAATCATGTCTGACCATTGGCAAAGGCAAACTTTTTCTAGAATTCAACAGACAAGTCAAAGCATCCTCAAAGGGCTATCACGACGAAAAATGCTTTTAGGCGGCATCGGACTAGCAGGCGTAACAGTTGCTATGGGATCTGAACGTATTCAAGCAAATACAGTTGCTTCGCAACCAAGTGCAGCTAACCCCCAAGGGAAGTTTGCAGGTAAAGTTGTGCTCATTACAGGTGCAACATCTGGAATTGGTGAGGGAACCGCCTACGCCTTTGCACGCCTTGGGGCACGAGTTTTCTTCTGCGGGCGACGGGAAAATTTGGGTCAACAAGTTGCAGCGAGGATCAAAGAATTTGGTGGTGAAGCAACATATATGCGGGCTGACGTTCGACGCGAAGAAGAAGTCAAAGCGTTTGTTGATCGGTGTGTAAGCCAGTACGGACGAATTGACATTGCTTTTAATAACGCCGGAATTGCTACGTCAAAAAACGCAACGGTAGTCGATCAGCCGCTTGCTGATTGGCAGGATATCTTAACGACAAATGCCACGGGAGTGTTTCTCTCAATGAAATATGAGCTTCCCTATCTATTGCGGAATCAACCGCAGGGCACTTACGGGACAAAAGGTGTTATTATTAACACTGCCTCTGTGTCTGGACATGTCGGCTTTGCGAATATTTCACCCTACAGTGCCAGCAAACACGCGATTGTTGGGGTTACTCAATGTGCTGCTTTAGAGTTCGGACCGAAAGGCATTCGGATTAATTCGATTTCACCTGGTGGTGTGGATACGCCCATGCGCCGACGGGCATACCTTGCTCAGGGATTTTCTCCAGATCAACCATTACCGACTGTACCCAATTTACCTCGACGAGTGAATACAGTTGAGGAAATGGCAAACGCTGTCATGTTTATTGCCTCAGAAGAGGCATCATCAATTTTTGGAACCGATATTGATGTGACGGGCGGAATGCTGACTGGGGCATACTTCACACAGGCTAAGTCATGAAGACCGGAACTCTTTTCTTGCTAAGAGCAAGCAGCTTTTATGTGTGGATTTATTCGCGGGTACTGGTGGCTTATCCCTTAACTTTGCACAAGCAGGGTTTGATGTGGTTAAGATATGAGGCACCGCTTACCTTCCACGACGCGACTTTCAAGAGCGGTTGCGGACTAATGAGATAGACTTACAGTATCAAACTCGCACTAATTTTAGTATAGCATGTCTCGTTGGTTTAATACCGCACGTCCTTGCCAAGCCGATATTCATTACATGCTGTCGCCAACTAGTCGATTGCCAGATTTAGAGCTACTAATTGAACAACGTAGCTATTTTGTCATTCATGCACCTCGCCAAACGGGTAAAACCACCGCAATGCTAGCGCTAGCTCTTGAACTAACGAATAGTGGACGCTATGCGGCAGTCGTGGTGTCGGCAGAAGTGGGGAGCCCCTTTCGTCACGATTTAGGTGCTGCAGAATTGGCAATTCTCGGCTCTTGGCGCAATATGATTGCAGTCCGTTTACCCCAAGATTTGCAACCTCCGATTTGGGTTTATAAGGAACCAGGACAGAGAATTCAAGCTAGTTTACAGGCTTGGGCTCAAGCTTCTTCACGACCATTGGTATTACTTATAGATGAGATTGACTCTCTTCAAGATGAAGCATTAATTTCGGTTCTACGACAGTTACGTGATGGCTACCCCAACCGTCCTAAAAATTTTCCGTCGTCGGTAGGGTTAATTGGTTTACGAGATGTACGTGATTATAAGGTAGCATCTGGTGGAAGTGAGCGATTAAATACATCAAGTCCCTTTAATATTAAAGTCCGTTCAATAACATTGAGAAATTTTAACGCTACCGAAGTTGCAGAACTCTACCAGCAACATACTGACGATACGGGACAAGTGTTTACCTCTAAAGCAATCGAAACAGCATTTGATTTGACTCAAGGACAACCTTGGTTAGTCAATGCGCTTGCTAAAGAAGTTGTAGAATATCTGGTGAAGGATACAAATGTAGCAATTACACATGAACATATTTTAAAAGCAAAGGAAATATTAATTGCACGTCAAGACACTCATCTTGATTCTCTTGCTGAAAGACTTCGAGAACCAAGAATAAAAGCAATTATTGAACCGATGCTAGCAGGGCAAGCATTGGGAGATACGCCCTCAGATGACCGACAATATTTGATTGATTTAGGGTTGTTGCGACGCGATCCATCTGCAGGGCTGACCATCGCAAATCCAATTTACCGCGAGGTGATTCCTCGTGTTTTAGTACAAGGAACTCAAGATAGTTTACCTTACATTAGTCCGAGCTGGTTAACTCCAGATGGGGAGATAGATACCGATATCTTATTACAGACATTTTTGGCATTCTGGTGTCAGCACGGTGAACCATTACTTAATAGTGCAGTATATCACGAAATTGCACCACATATAGTACTGATGGCATTTTTGCATCGGGTTGTTAATGGAGGTGGAACTCTCGAACGCGAATATGCAATTGGACGCGATCGCATGGACTTGTGTTTAAAATATGGAAATCTAACTTTAGGAATTGAATTAAAAGTTTGGCATCATAAAAAAGGAGACCCTCTTAATTCCGGTCTCGAACAGTTAGACTCATATTTAGCACGCTTAGGAGTAAATTTTGGTTGGCTAATTATTTTCGACCGACGTTATAACTTGCCGTCCATTGAAGAACGCTTAACGACACAAGTTACAACTACAAAAAATGGGCGTTCGATCACAGTTGTTCGCGCCTAAATTTGGGATTCACCTTATATATATGTCTGTATATATTGCAGGGCTATTTCATTCTCAGAAGTAGCGATTGATGATATAGTTTGGGGTTGACCA
>JAQYWP010000570.1 GCA_029379285.1 Rhizonema sp. PD38 | reverse complement strand
ATTAGTTGTTGGAGATGTGTCACAAAGTCCAATTTACTAAAATTAAATTGGGTACTTGAGAAAAGTCCCGCTCATTCCGTGTGACCAATATTCCATTTACCGAAAGTGCGATGGCGGCAATCCTTAAATCCTGCCTACCAACTTTAATCTTTTGACGGATTAGATTTGTATATATTTTTTGTGTTTCTACAGTGAATCCCAAGACATTAAAGCTTTTAAAGCTATCAAACGTTATCTGTAGCTTATGATAAGCCGAAACTAACTCATCAGGATCTGCTCGTCGAATAACTTGAAATCGTCCACGAATTTGTTCCTCGACGGTCACAATTGTAATTGCGAATTCACTCTTATCAATACGGTTTAAGCGACTAGCAATTTCTAAATTTCCTCGCTGAAAAAGAGAAAGACTATCGGTATCAAGAATCCAAAAACTCAACTTGCGTCCCTATTTGTAGTAAAGTCTGCTAAATTCTCGGCAGCATCCAATTCTTGCCGATACTCTTGAATATATTGCTGAACTGTGTCAAAGTCTGGATCGTCTTTGAACACGCCTGCAAATTGCATCCAAGGTCTTTGGGATTGTTCAGCAGATGGTAATTTAATTTCCATTGGGATGACTTCAACGTTGTTCATACGCTGAGTCAAAATCTCTTTCAGCATTATAAGTGCCTGCTCGCGAGTTGCGGCTTCTACGCGATACTGTGGAAGTTCCAAAATAGATGCGCTCGTGCTACCATCCTCTTTAGTTTCCAGCAAAAAATTCACCTTTAAATTAGTGGTTTGTGATGTTCCCAAAGTTTTGCTCTCCATAAAGTTCTGTTTCCACTCTTCTATCAAAATTATAGCTTCAGCATTGTTGTTCTAGCTAGTAGTTACACTATTCATGTAATCCTAGAAGGGTGCGCAAGCTTCAAAGCTTACATTGTAAGCCTTGAAAAATGCTGAACTTTAAAAAGATGGAATTTTTTAATCAGTAAGTCCTATTATTTTGGTCAATTTTTTATAGCTGTCGCTACTACTTCAGATATATTATTAGTCTCCTTGCCATTTTTATCCTGATTTCGTTGTTTAAACTCATTCAAAAAATTAAAGAACTTTTCAAAAAAAGCCTTTTCATCGTGACAGTAAAGCATAATCATTTTTGACCAAGAGCTTACCGTAGTGATTCCTAACTTTTTCGTAACCAAGGCTGAAATTCTCCATAAAAATCTTCTTCTTCGTCAGTATTTTCAATTTCCAATTCACTCCTCGAATATTGATACCCCACCAAAAACATAAATAAATCGCTCACAGAAGGGCGACCAATATACATACCTGGTTTTGCTTGAATTTTTGCTAAAATTTCATACAATGCGCTCATAATATCTTCGCCTTATAATATGGCTTCCTCTTTTATAAATTATCTAACTCTTCTAAATCAAATTTACCACTTCGACAGGAAAAATCATTTATCCACTCATCATGGGGTAATCCTATTCCTTGAGGTGAAAAATTGTCAAAAACTAGTCCTAAGACTTTACCGTCTTTAGACACATATATTATCATTTTTGTCAACACATATTAGTGGATCTGCTCTCCAGTAGCTTGATTCAAGAAGGAGTCCTATAAATTTGCGATTGTCAGTGATGAGTTAAATTCAAAGCTTGTGTGATAGTTCGATTGAGCTTTGGCTTATCTTCGGTTTAGTCCAGTATCGATACCAGTACATCATCAAGCCAGTGACAAACAAGAGCAGTGGTACAAGTCCAACAAACACGTAGAGAATGCGCGTCGGTAAGCCGCCAAAAGTTCCGTAATGTAGGGGAGCAAAAGAGTTAAGGACACGCGAGCCCAAAGGCATTTTTAAAGCATTATCAACTCTTAAAACCTCACCCGTGTAAGAGTCGAGATAAACATTACTATTGCCATATTCTTCACGTTCAAGCGGTAGCTTCATGCGAATTTGTAAGGCATCGACTGATTTGTTAGGGAAGTAAATGCTCTTGGTAACAGCACCCGGTAGGGCAGCATGAGCAATTTTCAGTTGTTCTGTGAGTCTTAATAGCGATTTACCAGGAATTGGTTTGGATACAGGTTCGGATGGTTGCTTTGTCAATGTGACGGCGTAGATGATTGGCTCAGTGACGTCTAAGTTCCAGCAAAAGCCGGTAAAGCTAGTAAAGATTAAAAAAACTCCGGTGATGATCCCAGCCACTTTGTGAATGTCAAAGTTTGCCCTTTGTCTATGTGCATCAAGCTTGATTTTGAAGCCGACAATGAGTTTACGCCAACCCGGCCAAAGAATTAAACCACTGATGCAGAGCAGACACATTAAAAAGGCAGCAATGCCAACTATAAGAGTTCCGGTTTCACCTGACATGAGGCTGTAGTGCAGATTCAGGATCATACCAATGAGAGTGTGATCCCATATCCGCTCACCCATGATCATCCCCGTATAAGGGTGAATAAAAACTTCTGTACGAATGTCGTTAGCTGATGAAAACTGCCCTATGTATGGAGAGGATGGAGTTTCAGGTACATAAATCCGAAATAGATGCAGTGAATCTCGTACGGCATATTTCGCCTCAATTATATTCAGCACAGACTCTGGAGATAACTGCTTCTGTTGGGGAACAATAATTCCATAGTTTTTGGTGATCATAAAGCGGTCAAAATCTTGCTCAAACACTAACAAGCTACCTGTCAAACCAATGACGATGAGCAATAGTCCAACAAAAAAACCGATAGAGCCATGCAGGTAAAAAACGAGAGAGCCATGCAGGTAAAAAACGAGAGAGCGTAATTTTTTCCGGTTCATACAGAGCCACAAAGCGAGTTGAATTTTTGACTCTCTTCAATCTCCACGCTTGGCATTGAGGAGAGTTAGGGTTGTGTCAAAACTCCACAGAAATCGTTCCCAGAACAGTCAACGGCGCTCCTGGGCGCAGATAGTAGCCCTGAGAATCGTAATATTTATTATCCAAAAGATTCTTGAAGTTGAGACCGACGCGCCAATTTCGTTTTTTATAGAAAATAGAGGCATCAGTTCTAACGTAGGAGGGTATGATTACCCCATCGTTTGGTAAATTCGCTTGGCGATCGCCCACAAAAAATATTCCCGCACCAAATCCAAGTCCTTTGAGCGAACCAGTTTGAATTTCATAGTTTGTGAAAAAGCTAGCGTTGTACCTCGGTGCATTGACCAGTCTGTTCCCCACAGGTATACTATTATCCCTGGTGACATAGGCATCGTCGTGGGCAAAGGATGCAATCACATTCCAACCCGGTAAAATTTTACCGGCAATATCTAGTTCAATACCGCGACTCTCAACAACTCCAGCGGCAATTGAGAAATCACTATTACTTGGATCGGTTGTAGCGACATTGGTTTTTGTAATATCATACGCAGTTAGTGTTGCCGAAAGCTGCTTATTTAACCACTCGGTTTTAATGCCGACTTCATACTGGGTTCCACGACTCGGTTCTAAAGCTTGCCCACTTGCCGTTCGACTATCGTTAGGGTTAAAAGATTGAGCGTAACTAGCGTAGAGCGAGATGGGCTCTATGGGTTGATAAACTAGTCCCACACGCGGTGAAAAAGCTTGATCGTCAAACCGATCTCTGGAAAGGAGTTGACCATTGTTATTTAAGTCTATATTTCTGATACTCTGATTGATAAAATCAAGTCTCCCACCAACTAGTAGCTTCAAATTAGACAGTAATGTCACCTGATCTTGCAAGTAAACACCCACAGTATTAGTATCAGTTCTCTGGTTCTCAGCGTCGTCCACGAAACGGGTTGGCAGTGGCGCACCATACACCGGATTAAATAGATCCAGTCCCGGTGCCGCAGTCCGAAGGAAATCACTAACAAGGTGAGACCAACTGAAATCCAAGCCGAGCAATAATTGATGATTAATACTCCCAGTTTTGAACTTACTGATTAGCTCATTTTGTAGACTCACTCCTCTAAAGTAGTCAAGATCTCCTGCAAGCTGTCGCGATACTGTACGACCATCATCTAAGAGTGAGCGTGGTCGGACAGCGTTATAATCACCACTATTATTGTTAATTAACAAGGCGCTGCGGAATTGGAAATTGTCACTAAAACGATGCTTTAAAGTGATAGTACCTGTATCAGATTGGAAATTGTAACTATCGGCGTTTGGTTCTCCTAAAAAACGGCTGATGGGAACCTGAAAAGATTGACGCACAGGTAGCAACCCATCGTAAAATGTTCGGTTGACAGTATTATGCTCATATTCCAAAGTTAAATTTGTGGCATCGCTGAGTTGTAAAGATACTACGGGTGCTATTGAATAGCTCTCTCCATTAACAAAATCGATAAAACTACCGGAATTTTCATAGGCGATATTCAGGCGCGACAACACCTTTTTATCGGCGGTTAGTGGTTGGGAAAAGTCGATAGCGGCACGATAGTAATCATAATTTCCGAGTGTGAATTCCGATGAATGATAGGGAGTTGTCAAAGGTTGTTTAGTAATGTAATTGACCACACCACCTGGTTCAAACTGACCATAAAGAACTGAAGCTGGACCTTTGAGAACTTCGACTCGTTCAACATTAATCGGACTAATGTAGTCAGTGTAGTTACTTGAAGATGCAAAACCATTTCTGAGGGTGACATAAGTGAGAAATCCTCGGATCACATAGTTATCTGTGTTCCCAGCGTAACCACCTTGCGGTGTGACACCACTGGCATTGCGTACCGCATCGCTAATTCGTGTGATTTGCTGATCTTTGATGACTTGTTGAGGAATAACTTGAATTGACTGGGGAATGTCGCGTAGAGGAGTATCCGTTTTGGTGGCGGTACTGGCATCGGACGCGCTATAGCTGTCTTGCTCTCCGGTGACGACTAACTCAATCGGCTCATCACCTGTAGCTGATGGTGTCTGTTGCTGTGTCGAGTTCCCTGATGTACTTGGTTGAGGCTTTTGTGGAGTCGAGGGTTGCTGCGGCTGTTGTGCTGTTTGTGCATGTGTTGCCACGCCGAAGATCAGACCCTCTTGAGGACTGTCTGACAACTCGACAGTTGGTCGTTTCGCATCTCCCATAACACTCACCCGGATCGTCTTGGCGTCAAGGTTCGTCACCGTTATTTGTGTCACACCCGGTAGAGGTTTGTCTGATTTGAAGATGAATCCTTCGCCTGAAGGTAGACGCAGTTGAGCATTGGGGATATCAACAATGAAGTTATTGCCTGAACTACGATTTACCAGTTGCAACTGTTGAGCTAATGAAGTTTGTAAAATTACCTCCAAACCATTCTGAGTAGGATGTGCCTGAACGTGTGTCACCTGCACAATTGATGGAGTTGGCGCTGTTGGCGGTGTTGGTGACTGTGCTAGCATTGAAGCGCTCTGAGCTGGAAGTGCTATCTCGTTGAGTCGCCGAATTTCTGTGATTGGTTTCACGCTTTGGGAATTGCTGACTAGACGTGGTTCTAGAGTAGAGCGATCGCTCTTTTCACTCGATACGACTTTTTTTCCAACGGCATTTGATTTTTCTTGACTGAGTGCAGGAGTTGTGAACAACGCTACTATTACACCTGTAAATAACAGACTGGGACAAAATTCCTTTAATCTCATGATTTCTCCATAACTCCAATTACACCACCTAATCTCTCGTTAATGACCAGCACTCACGATCTGCCTCCGGCAGCTATGCTAAGGACAGATTGCCGAAGCTAAATATAACTTTCCCCCCTCTATTCTCTGTATCTGCGTTGTTTAATACGGGTACTTACCGCCCCAGCAACTTTTTTGTTGGTTGTCAACGAAAAAGTTGAGTGGCACATCAGCGAGAACACTGATTGTCTTCTTTAGATGAGAAATACTATCACTTATAGCTGCCAGTTTTGTTGATACTAATCTAAGAGATTATTAAAATTTATTTGCATTAGAAAAGCAAGAAGACTGATTCTTCAACAATAAAAATTTACATATGAGTCACCG
>JAQYWP010000569.1 GCA_029379285.1 Rhizonema sp. PD38 | reverse complement strand
CCCGGTGTAAGATTACCTATCTCCTTAATCTTCTTTCTTGGCTTCCTTGGCGTCTAAAGCCCTTCAGGCATGGCTTCGCTAAGGCGGTTTTTTTAACGGTATTCTTCTAGCAGGAAGGGAGTAATTGACTAAATTAATTTTTGACGTCATTTTTGGCTTGACAGACTACTATAACGAAGTGTATAGACAAGAAAGAGACTCAATCTGCCAGGAGAACTCACTCACCACCAAAAGAACACAAAACTATAGCACTTCTCGTTTACATCACATACATAATCCCCTCACACTTTTCAGCATGCATCCCTGTCCCAAGTTTGGGAGAGGGGCACCTGGTGAGGGAGAGAATTTATGAGACACAACTGAGAATCGCTATAATTATCAAAAACCAACTGAACGAACGATACAGAAAGGGAACATAAACAAGCAATTTTCTCATGTGACAACCATGCCGATCTCAAAATTAGACAATTTGGCGTCTGTTATCTCAAACCGCACAGCCATCGTTTTGGGGTACGAATTTAATGAGAATAATGAGCTTTGGCAAGTTTGGATAAGCCATCCTAATATGGGTGATGATTTTATCCTTAAGTCTGCCTATAAGACAAAAAATATTTGTGATGAGTCGTTAGAATTTTATGCTGGTATCTGTTTGATTAAAAATGTTGAAGCATCAAAAGTCATCCTACCGCGTAAAATAATTTATCCGGATTGCGCGGTAAGCATTTTAGTGAAATTCAAGAACTTTGCAATTGAATCACTCCGTGAAAGAGACGACTCGCTTGTTCGATTTCCTCCAAAGACAGAAAATAAAATTGTTAAGTATCTGCAATCTAGGAGATCTATGAATTTAGGTCGCCAAAAATACATTCGCAACAACTAAACAGATCAATCCCTTTGCTCTCGGCGCACGGAAACCGGGAGAAGCTTACACCCGGCGCGAGCGAGTGCGAAGACGGTTGTCGAAATTACCAAGGGAAGGAGGAAAAATTATGCTTACACCGATGGGATAAAACTTGATATAGTATATTATTTAGCTAAAATTCAGTATAAATAATGACATAATTTGCTATGTTTGGCTGTATGATCATATGATTTAATTTGGGCAATGCTATATAAGGCAAACAGATATAGAGAGTCTACGTACTCAACGTTTCATTACTATGGTTTGATAGCTAGGAAAATTTGAAGCGATCGCTTTCTCCACCTCTTGACTTATTCCAAACAGAGGTATTTAAAATTTAGTATAAATGCATAGGTATCTATACCATCCTGCCATGAGTTCGCTACATGTAGCGGCTTATGTTATAGCTGTATACTACTAACCTGTTTAGCAAATGACGAAACTAGAATGTATATGTCAGAATTATGGGTGAATTTGTTTAGCTCTGGACCATTTATCCCTCATGGACATTGCTATCTCTGGAAAACTGATTTAGTTTTGCTCCACATAGTGTCTGACGCACTCATTGCACTAGCTTATTACTCTATCCCAACGACACTATTCTACTTTGTCCGCAAGAGGAACGATCTGCCTTTTGATTGGATTTTTCTTTTATTCAGTGCATTTATTGTAGCTTGTGGCAGTACTCATATTATAGAAATTTGGACACTTTGGTATCCAACTTATTGGGTATCAGGGTTAGTCAAAGCATTCACTGCTGTCATCTCTTTGTCTACAGCAGTGCTACTTGTGTTTTCCGTCCCACAATTACTAGCAATTCCTAGTTCGAGTCAACTAGAACAAGCAAACCAAGAACTTCAAAAACAAATAGCAGAACGATTACGGGTAGAAGAAGAGCTGAGGAAATACCAGAATCATTTAGAAGAGTTGGTTACTCTTCGTACACATGAAATTACCAAAACCAACGAACAATTACATCAAGAAATCACTGAGCGTCAGCGTGTTTTAGAAGCATTACGACTAAGTGAAAAGCGTTATCGTTACTTGGCTGAGGCAATTCCCCAACTTATTTGGACAACAAATGGTGAGGGTGAGTGTGATTACTTTAACCAAAACTGGTGTGATTATACTGGACTCACATTAGAAGAGTCTTTGGGTTCTGGTTGGTTAGCAGCATTGCATCCAGATGACGTACAGAATGCTTATGAAGTGTGGTTAAAAGCAGTAAAAACAGGCACTTTATACGAAGGTGAGCAACGTTTCAAACGGGCTGCCGATGGTTCCTATCGCTGGCAGTTAACGCGAGCCTTACCGCTTAAAGATGAGCAAGGTTGTGTTGTTAAATGGTTAGGGACTTGTACAGATATAGATGAGCAAAAACAAATACAACAAGAAAGAGCAAAATTATTGGAATTAGAACAAGCAGCACGGGCTAAAGCAGAAACAGCCAATCGAATTAAGGATGAATTTTTGGCTGTACTTTCTCATGAGTTACGCACGCCACTTCATGCTATTCTCGGTTGGTCTCGGTTATTGCAAAAGCCGAAGCTTGACTCAGCAAGGACGACTCAAGCAATCTTGATCATCGAACGCAATGCTAAGTTACAAGCTCAACTTATTGAGGACTTGCTGGATATATCTAAAATTTTACAAGGCAAATTGACAATCAATACGACGAATGTCAACTTAAAATCTATAGTATTGGCAGCATTAGAAACTCTGCATTTTGCGGTTCAAAGCAAGTCGATTCAAGTCAATTCAGTCTTTGAACTCAAGATGGGAAGTATCATGGGTGATTCTACTCGCTTGCAGCAAGTCGTTTGGAATCTCCTGACTAATGCTGTAAAATTTACACCTAATGGCGGAACAATAAACGTGAGACTAGCACAGACTGAAGATGGCTATGCTCAAATCATTGTCAGCGATACAGGTAAGGGGATTAGCACTGAGTTTTTGCCTTATGTCTTTGATTACTTTCGGCAGGCAGATAGCAGCATTACCAGACAATTTGGTGGATTAGGATTAGGACTAGCAATTGTCCGCAATATCGTTGACATGCATGGCGGCACGATTAAAGCTGAAAGCCTTGGCGAGAATCAAGGAGCAACATTTATTGTCAACCTACCGCTTGTTCACGATGAAAGTTTAAAGAGAACGGATGAAAACTTTCACTCTTCTACCTTAGCACCTAATTTCTTGACCCTTTCCGAAGTACAGATTTTAGTCATTGATGATGATGCAGATTCACGAGATTTTGTTGCTTTCGTATTAGAGCAACACGGAGCTCATGTGATTGCTGTCTCTTCGGCATTTGAAGCATTACAAGTTCTAGAACAGGAAAAACCAGATGTGTTAGTGAGTGACATTAGTATGCCTGATATCGATGGTTATGCGCTCATGCGTCAGGTGAGATCATGGACACCAGAACAAGGTGGACAAATTCCAGCGATCGCCTTGACTGCCTTTGCGCGAACTTTTGATCAGCAACTTGCAGTCTCTTCCGGGTTTCAAGAGCATTTACCTAAACCTCTTTACCCAGAAAAGTTAGTGGCAACGGTAGTTAGACTTGTTCGGAATCGTTAACGACTGGAGGAATTTTGTACTTACGACTACTGCTCAAGGTAAATTTTCTCATATTGTTTATAGCCTGGAACTAAGAGTTATATCATATTGATAATCGCATACCAAAAACTACATGCATTTGTCTACCTAGTAAATCCCTATGTCCCTAACAGAAGAGATTCTCTCTCAATTACCTGGAGATGTTTTATCCGGGTTGCGGCGAAGCGATCGCATTTTGGCATCTTTGAGAGAAGGTAACGCACCTGTGCCAGCAGTCGTCAAAGAAAACGTGCAGCCGTTAGGATCGCTAGACTGGGATGTTGTCATTTGTGGTGGAACTTTAGGTATTTTTATTGGTTGCGCCTTGGCATTGATTGGGGTGCGAGTGGCATTGATTGAAAGGGCAACTCTGCGGGGTAGAGAGCAAGAGTGGAACATTTCCCGTAAAGAGTTGGAAGTGTTTCTGAGGTTGAATTTGCTTACGGCTGATGAACTAGGGGAGGCGATCACCACTGATTATCCAAAAGCGAGGGTGAGTTTTCTCGGCGGTACAGAAGTTTGGGTAGAAGATGTCTTAAACATCGGCGTCGATCCAGTTTATTTATTGGAAACTTTAAAGCAGCGATTTCTGAATGCAGGCGGAAAGTTATTTGAACAGACTCCTTTTACCGAAGCCGTGGTTCATCCAGATGGGGTGATGGTTAACGCTCCTGAAGGTTTCAAAACCCGACTGTTAATTGATGCGATGGGACATCTTTCGCCAATAACACTACAAGCACGCCAGGGGCAGAAACCGGATGCATTTTGTACGGTTGTGGGAACTTGCGCCCAAGGTTTCCCCGAAAACGATACTGGGGATCTAATATTATCTTTTACACCCTTGAGCAACCAATGTCAATACTTTTGGGAAGCATTTCCAGCCAGAGATGGTAGAACCACCTACTTGTTTACTTATATGGATGCACATCCTCATCACATGAGCTTAGAAGCTCTTTTTGAGGAGTACCTGCATCTCATGCCAGAATATCAGGGTGTGGAATTACACCAACTTACCTTTCTAAGAGCATTGTTTGGCTTTTTTCCTTCCTATCGCCATCCACTCAAAACACCCTGGAGTCGCATTTTGCCTGTGGGAGATAGTAGTGGTAGCCAATCTCCAGTGAGTTTCGGTGGTTTTGGGGCAATGGTACGTCACTTAGAACGTTTGACACTGGGCACTCACGAGGCACTGCAAACCGATCAACTATCTGTCAAAGCACTGGCACTGCTGCAACCTTATCAACCCAATTTATCAGTGACGTGGTTATTTCAAAAGGCAATGAGCGTTGGTGTGAATCAAAAAATTGCTCCCAATCAAATTAACCAACTGCTGTCTGTCGTATTTCAACAAATGCAAGAATTAGGGGATCCCGTTCTTAAACCATTTTTACAAGATGTCGTGCAGTTTCCCGCACTCACGCAAACACTGTTAAAAACAGCTTTAGTTCAACCGATGTTAGTTGCCAAGATAATTCCCCAAGTCGGTTTGGGAAATTTACTCGATTGGATGGTGCATTACAGTAATTTAGGTATTTACTCTAGTTTATTTTGGGCAAGTCAAACCCTAGAACCGTGGATAAAAAATTTGCCCAGCATTCCCCAATATTACTGCCATCGCTGGATTGATAGTTGGAAATACGGCTCTGGTAGTGATTTTTTTGACTAATCCATCACCGAAACACCTGCACATCAAGAGACAGCGTGAGATTAGCCCAGGTGCGATCAGCTGTCAAAACAGGAACATTCAGCCTCAGTCCCAAACTCAAACAGGCGTGATCGCCCAAAGACAATCCAAAGGAGCGCGTTTGCGTTCGGCGATTACTCCCTTCCCGGTGTAAAATTACCTATCCCATTGATCTTCAAACTTGGCTTCCTTGGCGTCTTGGCGGTTTATTTTATCGGTATTCATAAGAGCGGGAAGGGAGTAATTCATCCGCCAAACTTCTGTCCTTCGGCACCCGCGAAAACCGAGCCTTCAGCCGCCGCTTAATCGTTTCCGGTTTCTCCAGCACCAGCCTCCCCCCTTCCTCACGAGCTACCAGAGCATCCCCTGCCTCAAAGCCAAGCGATCGTCGTAAAGCAGATGGAATCACCAAACGCCCCTAGCGACGAAGATGGACTTCTACCGACTTGGATAGTTCATTCATATTATTTCTTATCGTGCCACTTTTTTTTCATTCATGCCAACAGCCCAAATCAGCCAAAATATCTTTAGGTGAGTAAGGCAAATCAAAATACTTGCTAAAGGTGTAAGACTCGTTTGGATATAAAACCTTGGGCATAGTGTCGATGTCCTCACACAAAACAGTATGCTTATTCTATCGAAGCTGACGGGTTAGGATGAACACAGTTGCACTCAACGGACAACCTTTGATATCATGTCCGGTTAATTAACCGTATTTTACGTAGACACTGAACCCCACCACGCCAGTCGCCTACGGCGGGAGACCCGCCTGC
>JAQYWP010000568.1 GCA_029379285.1 Rhizonema sp. PD38 | reverse complement strand
ATGTCACCCATTTTTTTGAGTCTACCGTAGATCCATAAAATCCTCAAATTCTTACCCAAAAAGCCGAAAGGTTTACAGAGTAAGAATTTCCCTACGTAGATAGATTCTCAATAATTTCAGATTATTGAGAACTGACACTGATATATTAGGGCTTTAGATGAATCAAAAATTAAACGACTCATCTAACTAATTGCATCTGGTTGATACCTACTCGAATGATCGACCATTATCTTAGAGCATTGAGGAGATTATCCCGTTCCTGGTATTCGTTTCGCGTTGATGTTAGGATGTTACCGTCCACCGGGTTATACTACGTGTTGCTGCCAATCCCTGAGTATTTTTACTTATTTCTGGCAAACGAGTCGCACCCTGGCTAGAAGCCGAGGGGATTGCCAAGGGAGTATTTTCGGGTACTTTATACACGAAGATGCCAAAAAAGTCTCTGTTTTGAGGTAGAATTTCCACCTCAACAATGTCTTTGGGATTAATATTGGTTGGATACGGCATCCATACATAACAATGTTATGTATATTTTCGTCATACAGCTTTTTAATGTCCCACCCTAATGGAAAACTTAAAACAGGATAACCGTCTATCCCCCACTTCTCGCTTCTACGTGGGGTGTTATTTGGAGCGCGTTTGTTGCATGAAGTGCGATAGCTTAAGAACACAACTACTGTTCTTAACATTAATTAACAAACTGAACAAACAAAAGCGACCACAATGTTAAGATACTAACTGTTTTGTAAAAGATAGTTGCTATTTGTTGTCAAAACCACTGGCAAAGTAAGAAACTAAGAGCATCACACAGGCAATTATTCCTTATGAATGCTATTTCCAACGTAGAATTTAAGCGTCCAATTTGGCAATCTGTTGCCATGTTGACTTTGGGCTTCTGGCTCAGTGCTAGCCTAATTTTGGACTGGGTAGTTATGCCTAGTCTTTATGTTTCTGGGATGATGACCCAAGCGAGTTTCGCTACAGCAGGCTATACAATTTTTTGGAATTTCAATCGGATTGAATTATTGACCGCTGGTTTAGCATTAACTGCAGTTTTGGCTTTAAGCAAGACTCAATCTAACTGGCGTCCTAATGTCGTTGTTTTATCTGTACTACTAGTAGCTGTTTGTTTGATTGATACTTATTTATTAACCCCACAAATGTCTGCGCTTGGACTTCAGTTAAATCTGTTTCAGACAATTGAAACTCCAGAAAACATGAATTTGCTACACGGTAGTTATTGGGTGTTAGAAGTCATAAAATTGATAGTGGGTGGTACTCTTTTTAACTGGTGTTGGAAGCAGGTTTAATCTTTAAAAATACTTATCCTTTAGTAGCCAGCTTTGAAAAATGCATAGTGTTTCAGGCTGAATAATGACCTCATTGTTTCGTTACCGAACTCGACTTGGTAACGATTTTTTGTAGCTATTAGGAACAGCGTCAAAATTCTCTTTACCTTTGCTGTATCAACTGGATGGGTAAGGAACCCGACTGATGATTATTTGTGTAGATAATTACCGTTACCGATTACCCATCCCAATCCTAATTACATAACTGAAGCTTTTACAAAAACTGAAAGTTCTTTTCTCCTGCAATGGTATGATTCAGTGGCAGTATGACGGTAAAAGTTGTACCCAAACCAAGTTCACTCTCTACAGTCATGTGACCTCCGTGTAACTCAACGGCATTTTTGACAATAGTTAATCCCAGTCCGGTTCCTGGAAGTTTGCCTGTATTGCTGCATCGAAAAAACGAGGTAAAGATATTTGCTTTGTCTTCTTTTGGAATGCCAATACCTTCATCTTGAATGCAGAAAATTACGCTATTGCGATCGCAAATCAAATTAAATTGGATATTGCCACCTTGCGGCGAATACTTAATAGCGTTTGAAAGCAAATTTGTGAGGATTTGCCGTAGCAGTTTTTCATCGACGAGAGGCATATCGTCGGCATAAGAATCGTAGGCACATTGACTGATGAAATTGAGATGATGCTGTTCGCCAGCACTCAGCCGAAGCTGCTCCACTAAATCTATACAGAAGTTAGTGAGATGGAGGGGGGTAGGGTTGAATTGTAGTTTTCTTACTTGTGATCTACTAATCAGTAGAACATCCTCTAGTACCTGATTTAAGTGTTTGATGCTGGATTTCATTTGAGTAAAAAGACGCTGTTTCTTCTCCTCTGATATTTTGTCGCTGTAGTTTCGTAAAAAGTCACAAGACAAGAGAATAGTCGTCAGTGGTGAGCGAAACTCATGACAGGCAATGGCTATAAATTGGGATTTGAGTTCACTCATTTCTCTTTCTTTTTCCAAAGCCAAACGAGTGTCTTCTAGTTGCTTGGGTTGTCGATCTCCTGCGTGGTTGCAGTCTGCTGCCACTGCGATCGCTAAGCTGGGGTTAGTTATTGCCATCGTTGCTAGCAAACCCAGAACAGCAAATAATCCCCATAGCACCATATTCCAAATAAATACTTGCTGTTGCAGATGCCATACAGTACTATAGACCACATCTGTTTTCTGCCGGACTAACACTAACCACCCTAACCCACGATACCCAACACTCTTAGCAAAGCCAGTTAGATAAGTGTGATTATCAAACCAGTTTTCAATCAGATAGTCATTCATTCCTCCCTTTGCAGCTTGAAGACTTTTTAAGGATAGATATGTTGCCTTAAATTTTGGTGGCGTCAACAACCAATCGCCATTTTGACTAAGAACAAATATTTCTATTTTGTTGTCCAAAGAATGCAACAGGGATTTTTCGACCTCATAAGCCCAATTCCAGTTAAAATAAGCACTCAAGACACCTTGTGGATGTCCTTGAGAATCTGTCATGGGAACAAGTAGATTTAAAAAGTGCTGTGGTTTCCCAGTTGGAGTGAGTGATAATTCTGCCACTTTCATAGCGTTATCCACTTCACTGACATAACTTGCTTTTTGCCCCTTGACCAACAGAGGATAATGTGATAATGTCTTTTCCTCTAATAGTTTGTTAGTACTGGCAACAACAACGCCTTTGCGATCAACTAAACTTATCCAGGCAAAATCATTGTCAGTGCTTTTCAGCTTTTTCAAGAAAACACGTTGTTGAGATAATGAATGATGATTGCTGAATACGTGAAGCGTGCTGAAAGTTTGAAGATCACGGTAGTGTTCAAACGTTCCCCTGTCTAGCTTATCCGTCATCTGGTAAGCTAGTTCTGCTAGTGACCGACCAACATCGCACTTAACCTGTTCGCTGATAGTGTGTCCGACAATCAGACTTGCTGATATAGACAGTAGAAAAGCAATACTGCCAATTGCTATTCCCAATCGGGTTCTGAGGTTCTGGTTCCGGTTTATCTTGGCTGCTAATCGAAGAGAAAACCTTGGGATAATCGCCATTCCATAACGCTCCTGTTTTGCACAGACTTAATGAGAATCTCAAAGGCTTATACCATTTTGGATTTTGGATTGGGGATCGCCGTCTGCATCTAGATTATATAAATCCATCTGCTGGATTCTTTTTTCCATTCGTCTTACAGTCAGTATTCAATTATCAGCCTCCAATGGAATTAGCCATAAGGTAAGTCTGATCAACAGTTAACAGACTTTATTCTAGCTAAGATGCTGATAGCTGATTACTACTATATTAAAGTCAGCATACAACTCCTCCTTGTAGTGGAAAAGTTCAAATTGCCACTCAAGAGTACCAAAATGGTCTAAACTTTTTGGTGTAAAGCCACTCAAGAGTACCAAAACGGCATACAGTTTTTGGTGTAAAGCTGACAAAAGAGGATGTTATGGCTAAATTTCTCTTTGTAACAGATTTAGATAATACCCTCGTTGGCGATGATCAGGCGCTAGCACAATTGAACAACAGCTTGCAGAAACATCGTCAAGAATATGGCACTAGGATTATTTACGCAACAGGGAGATCACCTGATCTGTACCAAGAACTGAAAGAGGCAAAAAATCTTTTAGATCCAGATGCCCTTGTTTCATCTGTGGGAACGGAAATTTACATTGACGGTAGTCCTAATCCCGATTCCACTTGGTCAGAACAAATTTCTTCAGGATGGAATCGTCACAAGGTAGTCGCAACAACAACTCAATTTCCTGAGTTAAAACCACAACCAGAATTAGAACAGCGTTCCTTAAAGGTGAGTTTTTTCCTTGAGCAATCACTATCCGCTATTTTACCACAACTTGAGTTAGAGTTGCAGAAATCTAAATTAAATGTAAAGTTAATCTACAGTAGCGGCAAAGACCTTGACATTGTACCCCAGAGCAGCGATAAAGGTCAGGCAGTACAGTTTCTCCGGCAAAAATGGAAATTTGTAGCAGAGCATACGGTAGTCTGTGGTGATTCTGGCAATGATATTGCTTTATTCGCGAATGGAGTAGAACGGGGAATTATCGTTGGGAATGCCCAGACCGAGTTACTTCAATGGCACAACGAACACCCGAACGTCTACCATTACTTAGCACAAAATTCTTGTGCAGGTGGCATACTGGAAGGCTTAGAACATTTTGGTTTCTTAAAATGATTAGTTATCTCAAAGGAATTGTCGCTGGTATTCAAAACTGTAGTGGTAATCGCTGTATTCTCACTTTGGAAGTCAATGGATTGGGGTACGATTTGCAAATTCCGGCCCGACTGGTAAAACAACTGCCAGACTCAGGAGGTGAAGTACAAATTTTCACCCATTACCAAATCCGAGAGGAAGTACCGTTACTGTACGGTTTTGGTTCACCAGGAGAAAGAGAAGTGTTTCGCCACTTATTGAGTGTTAGTGGTATTGGTGCCGCTCTGGCGATCGCCTTACTAGACACCTTGGAACTCCCAGATTTAGTTCAAACAATTATCACCGGCAATATTCAATTGTTAATTCAAGCCCCTGGTGTGGGCAAGAAAACAGCAGAACGTCTTTGTTTGGAACTCAAAAGTAAGTTGATTGAGTGGCGTAAGTCAGCAGGATTATTTGTGGCTACAGGTGGTCCCGCACCAGGAATTTTAGAAGAGGTGCAAATGACCCTCCTAGCATTGGGTTACACTGCTAGTGAAGTCAGTCATGCTTTACATATTGTCAGCGAAGATATTGGACTGCCCAAAGACGCTTACGTGGAAGATTGGCTCAAACAGGCAATAACTCACCTCAGCACCGAGTACAGTCAGTAGCCAAAAATATCCGATAAGATAGCGATCGCATCACCTCTAATCCTGAATTCAATAGACAACGGTTGACAAAGAATACAAATAACCATCGTGCCTTTACAAAATTACGCAGTACTTATGATTGATTATTTGTAGACTTTTTAAACCAGTGTTGATATCAAATTGCCCTGTCTTACTCCTTCCTAACTCTACCTACATGGGTGCCAAGATTTTCCCTTGGAGCCCTAGTACTGCAAGCGCAAAATTAAAAATTAAAAAAGGCTGAGTTGCAAGCGCTGATAGCAATGAATGAATAGTATGTTTATTTCCGCACCCCGTATAATAAAAGTATCTCCAATTGTCAACTGAAAGCTGAAAATCCAAAGTTGAAAGCTGTTAGGAATGGTCACTTTATTTCCGCGTCTGGTATCCTCATTTAAACTATTAGACTTTTGAGTATTTTAATTTCACTTTTTTATTTGAGATGAATATTTAATACCCCATTCGTGCATTGCATAAAGAATTGGTTTCAGACTTTCTCCTAAAAGCGTTAGTGAGTATTCTACTTTGGGAGGAATTTGTGGATAAACCTCACGATGAATAATTCCATCTTCTTCCAACTCCCTCAATTGCTGGCTCAGCATTTTTTGAGTAATTCCGTTTAAAGATCGCTGCAATTCACCAAAACGTTTTACACCTTCTATTAACTCTCTAATAATCAAAACTTTCCAACGTCCACCAATCACCTTGAGTGTGGACTCAACCTCACATGTCAGCCTGTTATGATTTTCTGCTTCAGCTTTCATAGTTACTTTTTGGTAAGTATCTTAC
>JAQYWP010000567.1 GCA_029379285.1 Rhizonema sp. PD38 | reverse complement strand
CATCATATTCTGCGCCTTCAATATTTATTTTCATTAAGTCAATTATCTTGATAGAATTCTCTTCAATAAAAGCTGAAGCCTTTCTTAATTTTATTTTCTCCGTTTCACTATTTAAGTCCCTAATTATAGAGGAGTTGTACTCATTTACGGACATAATAACTTCACTATCTTCATTCCCTAAACCAAAGTTAAGAACAAATATTTTATGATTCTTGGAAAAACGATTTTCAATTGCTAGTGAATATTTCTGTACAGGCTCAAAAATATAGATAAAGCAACAATACTTTGCAAAAATATCACTTGACCATTGTCCTTCATATCCGCCCAAGTCAAAAACGATAGAGTTTTCATTTAAATCTCCGTAATCTATCTTTAGAGTCTGATCACCTTTATCTTGAAACCAGGCATCAAGATAAATCTGATTAGGAGCAGAATTTTGCCCTTTATACAGAAGCTGAGATAGTAACGTAAACCCCCGACCTATTTTGCTAGCCGTTTTACCTATTAATTTTCTCATTGTGTTTACTTCTTTAATAAGTGAAGTTATATCAACTTAATACTCGACTTGCCATTCAGGTGTCAAAAAGAATAACCCTGCAGATCTGGGAAGAGGTCTCATCGTTAATTTTCCACCATCAGTAATCCTAAAACTTAGACAATCTTTTACATAATCATATGTTTCATTTTCCTTACTCCCAAGCCAAAAACTTAAATAGTAAGTATCTGGATAAAACCGAATATCTTTGAGAAGAACGTTATAAATTCCAAAGTTTTCTATTGCTCCAGAGTCAAACCCAGAATCAATATCAATCATGTTACATAGGGAAATACTATCAGAAGTTCTGATTTCCACAGCTAACTTTATATTTGAAAATATATTTTTATGTGTTATTTTAAATTGAAATTTTATCTCATCTCCTATTGAGAATTCGCTTTGAATTTCTGTGTGAATATTACAAATTTTTGCCCATTCAAAAGTGATTTTTTTATTTCCTTCTCTAGATTGAAAATTTTGTAGGTTTATAAAAGCAGAATCCGTAGAGCCAGAATTCACATATTGATTGATCAGGTTGTCTGGTTTGTCTATAGCTTTAACCATTCCTCTTTCAAGCAAAATCGAGGTCGAACACAATTGCCTAATGGCTGACATTTGATGACTTACAAATAAAACTGTTCGCCCCTCCTTACCCACGTCCTCCATCTTCCCCAAACATTTCTTTTGAAATTGGGCATCTCCTACCGCTAACACTTCATCCACAACTAAAATTTCTGGTTCCAGATGAGCCGCAACTGCAAAAGCAAGTCGCACATACATCCCTGACGAATACCGCTTTACTGGCGTATCTAAAAACTTTTCAACTTCAGCAAACTCCACAATCTCATTGAACTTGCGTTGAATTTCAACCCTGCGCATCCCCAGAATTGCACCATTGAGGAAGATATTCTCCCTTCCAGTAAGCTCCGGGTGAAAACCCGTTCCTACTTCTAGTAAACTAGCAACTCGCCCCTTAATCCGGATAGCTCCGCTTGTTGGCTCAGTAATTCTGCTGAGAACTTTCAGTAGTGTTGATTTCCCTGCACCATTACGTCCAATGATCCCAACGCGATCGCCCTGTTTAATCTCAAATGACACATCCTTCAGGGCCCAAAACTCCTCGCGGCTTGGGTTTGCTTGGGGATTATTGAGCACACTAGTTAGTGACTTCGCTGCATTAGTTATTGCCCCACTAAATGTCTTATAACGACTACGCCCTTGTTCCTGATGTGCAAGGACGTACTTCTTAGCTAAATTTTCAACCCGGATTACAGTATCTGACATCTATATTAAATACCTCAACCACACACCTAAATGACATCAGCGAAAATGTGTCCCATCTTGCGAACTTACCAAATACCCCAAGAGCGTAAATGCCCTGCGGGAGTCTGTTCCTCAGACATTACCTTTACGTGTAAACCCTGATGTATTTATTTCTGGAAGTACAGAATTTCCAGGTGCAAAACCAGCCTCAGCCGAATCTTTCGTGTAATAGAAATAGCTGTCTGGCTCACGTTTTACATTCACACCGTTAATCACCATGCCTAAAACATTTTGACCTGACTGGGTTAAAAACTCTTTAGCCGCATTGGCACTGCCATACTCACTCAGCCCAGGACGAACTACTAATAAGATGCCGTCAGATAGCTTGCTTAAAACAGCAGCATCCGCTGTTCCTGCTAGAGTTGGGGTATCGAAAATTACAAAATCGTATTCTTCTGCAAAGGAGGCGACTAATGCAGCCATCCGCTTGGAATCTAGCAGAGCCACTGGGTTAGGAGGCATCACTCCAGAAGGAAGAACGTAGAGGTTGGGCATGACTTCCTGCACAGCAGTATTTATGGAAAGTTGCTCAACAATGATATTAGATAGACCCACTGCATTCGTCATCTCCCAGACGTGATGCTGGACTGGATGACGCATATCCGCATCCACTAGCAGCACTCGACGCCCCACTTGTGCCATTGCCACAGCTAAATTTGCTGCCACCTCAGACTTTCCCTCTTTGGAGGCGGAACTCGTAACCACAATCGCTTTTAGCTTTTTATCCGAACTTAGGAACTTCAAGTTCGCTTGCAACATTTGGTACGCATCACCTATAGGGAACTGGGGAATGTCCCTACCAATAACTTTGGGAAGAGAATAACTTTTTTTGTCACTCCTACTGACTGAAGGAATAACACCTAACAGGGTGTAATGGAATAATTCTCTAGCTTCTTTCACTGTCTTAACTGAGCGGTCGGTCAAATCTAAGCCGAAGGCAGCAATTACACCAAGCGCAATACCAGCAACTGCTCCACCGCCGATAATCAGTTTCTTCGGAGAACTAGATGGATAATCGGGTACTAAGGCAAGGGATATAACACGAGCATTTCCAATATTTTGGTTCTCTGCTACCTGGACTTCTTGGAGTTTCGTCAAAAGAGTTTCGTAAGTTGTTTGAGCCGCTTTCAGCTTTCGCTCAAGCTGCCGCTGTGTCTGTTCTAGACTGGGCAAAATGTTTACTCGTTCTTTGTAGGCAGACTTTTCATTATTTAGTGAACTAATTTGTCTTTCTAAACCAATGCGCTTTGCGTCAGAGCGAGCAAAATCTTCAATTAGCTGTTGTCGCAGTGTTCCAATCTGTAAATTCCCCATACTCACTTGCTGTTTGCTGCCAACAATCTGCTGTGTGCGCTGTTGTAGCAAGCTATTGAGAGCAGCAATTTTTTCTGACAAACTGATAATAGTAGGGTGTTCTGGCTGTAAAAGGGTTCTCGCAACTGCAAGCTGGCTTTGGGCTTCTTGAAGCTGCTCCAGTAGTTTTTGAGTTCCTGGTATTTGACTCAACTGTGCAACGGTTACAGCTTGTTGTGGATCGATCTTCGCCTGATTCTGTAACTTTTGCGATTGAGCAGTAGCATCAGCGAGTTGAGCTTGAGCTTGAGAAATTTGCTCTTCTAACTTGGAAATCGTCGTGACTGATGCAGTTGCTTCTTCTTGCAAAGAAATTACTTTATTTTTCTCTTTGAATCTACGCAAGATTGTCTCTGCTCTTCTTAACGCGTCCTCAGTTTCGGGTAGCTGCTGACTGATAAACTTACCAGCTGAGGCTGCTTCAGCTCGATTCACCTCTATGTTATTTCTGATATAAACTTCCATGAGTTTGTTGACAATTTTTGCAGCCATTTGAGGATTGTTGTCAGTACAGGAAATTTGTAGGATATCAGTTCCTTTAACAGCTTCTACCTTCAGCTTGCTAGTTAAGTCCTGAATTTTAAGAGGTTTGCCTTTGTTATCTTCGAGGTCAAGTTCTGCAATAGTTTCTTCAATAACTGGATGTGATGTAACTATCTTTGCCTGAGTATCTAACGGACTGTTTGTCGTACCACTTGTACCACCTAAAGACTCAAGCCGTCCTATCGCTTCCCCCAAACCTGTTAGTGAGGAGGTGTGATTCGCACTAATGAGGATATTTGCCTCTGCCTTGTATGTGGGTTTTAATGAGAATGCTTTCAAGGATGCAAGGGTAACAACTACTCCAAACACCCCTACTGCAGGCATCCAGCGCCGTTGCAAAACAAGCAAATGCTTTTGAAAATCTATCTCCTCAATGTTTGGTATATACTCCATAATTAGCAGATATTAATCCTACTGATACATTCAATTACGATCGCAACTGACTCAACCTCTGAATCAAAAATCCTTGCTGTTATGTCCAAACTTTCCGTGCGTGTCGGTTGCTAAACTCACCAACAGAAAGAGTGTCTTTCGAGATGAAGGACACTCTTTCTGTTAATCGCCAAAGTTATGGGTATGATACAGATGCAAAGCAGCTTTTTCAGGTGCTCCCACTTTAGTTGATTACACTACTGACACCAGAATGCTTCCAACCATTGATATCCTAGGGAGATTGCAGTCTATGATAGCCATTAACATTAAGGCTTTTTGTCTGCTGATTCACCTTTGGTGTAGTTGTTCAACGCTCCTCAGCCAACAATGGATACTTTTCAACTCATGCTATTGAGATAACATTAATAAGTTAGACAATAAATAGCTAGTCGCTTTGAACGCTTACGGTTTCCGTCAAGCCTTTTGCACAATTCGATCTCCGTTGAATGTTTCTAATTTCAGTTACACTATCTCCGCCATTCGACCTTCTTAATCTGTGGACGCACCACAAAAAAGGTTACGTTGGAGGGACTGAGATCAAAAAGACCATCGAAGCCCAACTCCGCGCATCAACAATACGCTGTTGCATTCTCGTGACTCTTGACAAATATAGGAGTCATGCCTTAATTTTTTCTTCCTATACAACCTACATTTCGCACTTTGCACTACCAGTCCTTTAAGAGTCAGAACAAGTAGGCGATATCCTTTGATGAAGACGCTGTCATATCACTTCTCAGGATTTGTGTTTTGTGTAAATCCTTTGATTGCTTTGACCACACAAAGCACATGACTTTTTAGCAATGCGTTCTCAGTAGTCGATTCCAGAGCAATTCTCCTCCCTTTCAAAATCGATCCTGTCTAAGACCTCAGCCTATTTAATTGATCTTTTCTACTTTAACTTATCATGAGTTCGCTGCCATGCTTCAAAAATACAATCTTTTCTCATCGCTTTCCAGGTAATGTATGTTGCACCAGTTTCATCTTGTACCTACCCCACTCTCTCTATAAATTATACAGCGAGGAGCTTATGTAAGCTTTTGCTTACTGTATTGTGAAATGCGCTTTACAACTTGTACAAAATGTGATCTGTTGCATTTATGGCGATCGCACGACTGCCAACCCTTTTGCCTCAAATTTCAATCGATCTCGCGTAACGGTAGCATTCAACCTTGACGGGGTTGAACAACTTATATACACCTGTGATAACTTTTGAACTAACTAGCAGTGAATCAAGTCGGGAAAACGTTTGGTAATTATAGAGATCACACAATGCCCAACCCTTTTACCACAAACCTCAATACATCTCGGTTAATGGTAATATTCAACCTTGACGGAGTTGAACAATTTATATACACCTGTGATAACTTTTGGACAAAGTTTACGGATTGAATAGTGAACCGGGATAGCCAATCCAGATTTGCTTTACCTGTACAGTTCCAGACTCCAAACTTCATCAATCCTGGCAAGATTTGCCAGCACATACCTCTAGCTATAGTCTGACTAACTATCCAAAAAGTTTGGGATACACCTTGTCTCTAATTTCCCTGAAGGATTTCTATTTCCTATATTTACATATTACTATAACACTACGTATTTTTACGTTTCTATTACATTAGAATAATTTATTTATTGATATTTTTTTATATTGTTTTCTTATAAATATGGTATGTTTTATGAAACCGCTTAAGTGTTTTTACGCAATAAACGAGCAGATAAAATATTTTTTTTGGAAATTTAAAGATATTGTAAATAATAGGACGATATAAAAATATTGACATCAGTATAT
>JAQYWP010000566.1 GCA_029379285.1 Rhizonema sp. PD38 | reverse complement strand
GACAGGGACTGGATTCACTCTTTTTGCTTGATTTGTACAGACTTATTTAACAATGAAATTGAAACTTTTTGGTATGAGCGTGGAATCGCAAGAATCTGACGCCCATGCTACAACTGTACTCTCGCCTACTTTTATATTCAACTTGCTATTGAATATTTTCGTAAAAATTGTGTCCTCCGGTTTCAATGTCAGATCGAATTAACTCAGCTAAGAAAGAACCACGCTCTGAGAAATACTCACCTAACACATCTACTAGTTCTTCTTCTAGATTTACAAATTTATTGAGTGAGTGAGTCTCAGTTCCATGTTTCCCCGATCCATCCAAAAGTTCACCAATGGAGGATATGTCTTCATCAGACACCACAAAAGGTCTTTCGCACTGGTTCTCTATGAAGATACGTTGTGATGCTCTCACAAAATGATGGACTAAGCGATTTTCATAAACTGCTTGCCAGTTAATTTCACCACCACGCACAAAGAAGTTACCTAAAACTGCATTTAGCTCGCGCTCGCGACCAGGCTTTGATTCAACAGGAAGACATACAGCCTGTTGGGAAACAGTGGTTTCTTCAACCAAACCACTAAGTACCTTTCCCGGTCCAACTTCTACCATCATATCGCATGTTGACTCCATTGATGCCACGAAGGAAATAAAGTCTAGTTGCGAGGTTATTTGATTGGCAAAGTGTTGTTTTAATTCTAACCCATTTTCTAACCTTTGTCCATTAACGCTAGAAAATAAAGGTATAGAAGTTACAGTGAGCTGTTCTGGAATTTGAGCTTGCTCCCGCAAAAATGCTGCCGCAGGCGACATCATTTGACAATGGAAAGCGTTAGCAACTTGTAGTTGACGACTCTGAATATTTTCAGATTGGGCTCGTTTAGTGACGTCCGCAACACTCAGACTCTCACCGGATATAACTGTCTGTTTGGGACTGTTTATATTGGCGATCACAACATAGCCAGGTACTCCTGCCAACAGTTTCTCGGCAGTTTGGCGATCGCAAGCTAAACTAGCCATGCTACCGACATTACTTGCAGTTGCAGACATAGCTCTCCCTCGCATGGCAGCTAGACAGATGAGGGTTCTCTCATTATATGCACCTGCAGCACAAAATGCTGTCAATTCACCCAAGCTGTGACCGCCTACAGCAATAGGCTTAATACCAAGACGTTCCAGATACTTTTGCCAGAGCAGAGAAACAAAGCAGATGGCTGGTGAAGTTATATCTGCTCTGGTTAACTGTTTTGACCATTCTTGGAGCTCCTGTTCATCGGCAGCACGTTCTAGAGGACGATATATATATTTACCGATTGGTTCAAATCCAATTTCAAGTAACCAATGATCAGCTTGCTCCAGGAATTCCTTTGCCCAGGAATATCGTTGTACAAGGGTTCGAGCCATATTCAATTTTTGTGAACCTTGCCCTGGGAACAGAAAACCTACTCTCAAGCCTTTGATATCGTTTCCAATCCAGATGTCTTTTTGAGGAGATATACTGATTTCTCTTGGAGCAGGAGGCACATCGTTGAGCATTTGCTCTAACTGCTGTAGACGCTCTAGTAAAGTCATGGGACTATCAGCAATCAATGCAGCGCGGATCGGCTGTGACGAGTCTAAATCCTCTGTTAAGAACACTGCCAAATCAACCATTTCCGCTTCACTTATCCCTTGTGCCATTTCTCTGACAACTTGAGTACGTTCTATTAAGATTGGAATGGATTTGGCGCTGAGAACAAACAACTCTGTATCCTGATGGGAAACTAATAGAGCTTGCTCTTCTAGAGATGGTTTCACCTTGAGAGCAGGTGGATCGCCTGATTCCAAGGTGACGTGGGAATTAATGCCACCAAACCCCATAGCGGAAACTCCAGCCCGCAGGATATCCGTTGGCTGACGCACCTCTCCAGAGATGACTGGATAAACAGACTTAACAGTAGTACCGAAAACTGGATTAGGTTCTTTGCAACCTACAGTGGGAGGAATAACCCGTTGGTTAACAGCTAAGACAGCTTTAATAAAGCCACCTATTCCGGCTGCGGCTTTTGTATGTCCCACCAAAGATTTAAAAGAAGTTACTCCAACAGAACGAGGAGCAAGTTCTCCATCCCCTTCGATCGCCAAAGCAATTCCTTCCAATTCCGTGCGATCGCCGACTGGTGTTCCCGTACCATGTCCTTCAATAAAGTCTAAATCGTGAATGCTGTAATATGCCTTATCATAAGCACGACGTAGAGCTTTAGATTGACCAACTTTAGAAGGAGCAGTAATTCCACCTTTGCCATCAGATGAGATTCCCCAGCCTCGAACAACTGCATACACATAATCTCCTGCGGCTCTAGCATCCTCTAAACGCTTGAGAACCACAAAGGCACATCCTTCTCCAGGAATAAAGCCACTAGCCTTACGGTCATAGACGCTCATATCATCAGCAGTTAGAGCACCTGTTTTGGCAAAGCCAATTAGCTCAAAGGTATCTATACTAATGTCCACTCCTCCAGCCAAAGCAATATCTAGATCGTGATTAACCAGATGAGAGAAAGCAGTAGCTACAGAAATAAGTGAAGAAGAACAGGCACCATCTACTAAATAGCCGCCACCATCAAAGTTAAAAAAGTTGCAAATTCTGCCAGCAACTGTATTTGCAAGATTACCCGCTAGGGTATCCTCTGTAATCGGTGCGAATACGGACTTGTAGTACTTTTCCATAGTCTCTACAAGAACTTCTATGTTTTGTAGTGACATACCCTTTGCATTTGCTGCTGCCCGCAGAGCCTTGCGGACAAAAGGCCAACGCAATCGCATGTACTGGGAACGACTTTGTTCTCCAGTTAAGGTATTTCCCAGTACAACTCCTGTACCTTCAGTGGGAACATTTTCACGGGTATATCCAGCATCTTCTAAAGCCTGTAAGGCTACTTCCAGTGCTAACCAATGAACAATATCAGCAGAATCAAAAGCTCTTTTAGGAACTCGACGCTTTGCCCAGTCGAACTCAAAGGCATCGATGACAGCAGTTCGACTTCCATAGGTTTTGTCTGGCGCTTTTTTGTCGGGATCGTAATACTCAGACATTGGTAGTCTGTTATCTGGGAAACTACGAAACTGACGCCTTCTGGCAAGGATATTTTCCCAGAGTTCTTTTAGATTATTAGCACCTGGGTAATGACAACCCATACCAATAACTGCAACAGCATGAGTTTCAGCCTTAATTTCCATATCAACAATTCCTTGCTTTTATTTTTGTATTAGCAACAGTTATGAACTCTACGATTGAGAAGGCAGAAGGCATTCAACTTTCGGTATAATCCATTACATTACATAGCTGCCCTCTGCCGACTGCCGTCACGCCGATGCGAGTGAGTGCTTGTCAACAATAAGACTGCTTTGGGAAAAACCTGAGCCAGTTTTGTTAGCTAAGATTTTCTATTGCATATCCTACTTGGGTTGAATTCACCCGGCTTCGTTTTCTACCAATCCCTTCTAAATTGACGAAGGTATTGCTCATGATCAGACTGAAGCTCAGCCTAATACCGATAGTTCTTTAACTCTTGATAGTTCTTGGTCATTTAACTGTTGGTGGGCGGACTGCGCTGGTAAATTAGTTACGCCCTCAGTCCAAGGCTGTAGCTCAGATCGGTGGCGGTAACTAGTAAAGTCTTGACGCATCTTGGCGACTTGGCTATTGGTCGGCACACCCTTGATCTTGTGTCGGTAGAACAAATCGCCGATAGCAGTGTAGCCTGACAATGCCAACAACCGGAAAAAGTGGTACAAGTGTCGTGGAGCCAGCAAGCCAGGGAAACCAAAGCCCTTCCACTGTAACTTCAGGTACCAGATGGCAAAGTAGAAGTGGGTGTATTTCAACCCAGCAAAGATGTTGCACATCCAGGGTTCAAACTTGGCGTTCTCCAGGAAATGATCGAAGTGCATAAGCGGGTTATAATCACCGAGCAACTGATCTGCCCGATAGCAGTCCATAAATCCAATGTTGGCTCCCCGATCCGCTAATTGATTGAACTGTTTGTACACATCAACAAACAGTCCGTTTACAGTGTCGTTATAGATCTTCATGAAACTTTTGATGAACGTTAGATTCAAATGCCATTTGCCAACATACAGAGGTACAACTATCCCAAACCACAACATGTACTCAAAGTAAATACGCCAGATCATAACACTAGCATTGCCTAGTTGCTTAGCATGATTGCTCATGAGTTGGTTGATGCCTTGTGTCTGTATGAGATTGAAGTCGTTGTAGGCAGATCGCTTTGCTTCTGCATCAGCCTCCCCTACCAGCTTGGCGCGGATAATCTCCGTCACGCTCTCAATGGCAAATGCAGTTATCGACGATCCCATCGAGTAAAAAGCATCAAAGATACAGGCAGCATCGCCAATAACGTACCAGTTGTCCGGAGAGAACATCATTTTACTGGTGTGTGCCAACCTCGGCCAGTAGTGGAAGTCGATTTTCTCACCGCTGGCAATTAGCTGGTAGAGAATGTTATGGTTTGCCTTCAAACTTTTCTTGGGTGTTGATGCTCTCAGCAGGAATAACATCATGATGTTGGATAATTCCAATTGACAACTCCATTGATTGGGTGTCAGTCGGAATCATCCACAGCCAATGACCATGCCAGCAAGCCCTGCACCCATAATCACGACATCGTACTCTTGTGTCTGGATGTTGTACATTTGTCACTCCTTGATAACTTGATTAAGTTTTTGCGATAAAACATGGTCTTACTATGACCAGATGAAATTCAGCCATTCTAGATTGGCAAAGTTTGGGAACTGCCTTTCTTTTTCCAAAAAGAGTGAAAAATCATAACTGCTGAGAAGTCTCGTAAACTGAATCTTGCAATAACAATGCCACTAAAGGTGATGTCATCAAAGTGGTAACAATTGCCATAATCACCATAATGGTAAATAAAGTTGGTGTGATCACACCTTGCTCTAAACCGATATTGAGGATAATTAACTCCATCAAACCTCGTGCATTCATCAACACTCCAATGGTTGCTGAATCGCGCCAATTTTCACCGGCGAATCTAGCTGCTAATGTGCAAGCAACACCTTTACCAACCGTGGCAATCGTCACAATCAAAGCTGTAATTAGCCACAGATTCGGTGTATTGACTAGCCCAATTTGTGTATTTAATCCAGAGAAGCAGAAAAATATTGGTAGTAGCAAGGAAACAGTTAAAAATTCCAGGCGATCGCGGATTTGTTCAGCAAATTCACCCCTTGGCATTATTGTACCTAAAATAAAGGCTCCAAATACTGCATAAAGTTGGATAGCATCTGTGAACCAAGCACACAACATCAAAACTATTAAGACTATAGTCAGAGTTTGAATTGTGACACCACCATCACGTTTTGTCATGCGGGTGAGGACGGTTAAGATAGGTCGCCCCACCAAAATTGCCAATATGGCGTAACTTATACCACCACCAATAGCAAAAGCAGCAATACTTGCATTGGCTTTAACACTAGCAAGGACAATTGCTAACAAACACCATGCGGTAGCATCATCCATCGAACCTGCTGCTAATGCCAATGTTCCGAAGCGAGTCTGGGCAATACCACGTTCATATAGCATCCTCGCTAACATGGGAAAGGCTGTGATTGACATGGATGCACCCAGATATAACGCCGCTGCCCAAGGTGTAATTCCTTTTGCAAATAATTCTGTTTGACTGGATAAGAAAAAAGCCGCAACTGCACCCAAGCTAAATGGTACCGCTATTCCTGCCACAGAGACTAAAGCTGCACTTTGAAATCTTTTTTTGATCAAATTGCTGTTAAATTCCAAGCCAATCAAAAACATGTATAACACCAACCCAATCTGGCTGATGGCAAACAAAATTGACATTGATGGGTGAGGAATTTTAGTGACTCCAGCAATACCTTGAATTAATATGGGAGCCTTAGGAAATAACCATTGCTGTACACTAGGAGCGATCGCGCCCAATAAA
>JAQYWP010000054.1 GCA_029379285.1 Rhizonema sp. PD38 | reverse complement strand
GTATAATATCTGGAATATTATTTGGGGTACTTATTGGATTACCTAGAAGTGGGACACCAGCTATTAAACATTTTATTTTGCGTGTGATTCTCTGGTCTAGCAGCGACATCCCTTGGAATTATGCAGAGTTCCTCAATTACAGTACTCAACGCTTATTTTTACAGCGGGTAGGTGGTGGTTATCGTTTTATCCACGATTTGTTACGTCAGCACTTTGCAAATTCATATACTCAAATCAATTTGGTACCTACTTATAACTACTCACAAATAGTACACAGACGCAGGTTCAAAAACACATTACTGGTAATCAGTATTCTTGTATTAATGGCATATCCAATTTGGGAATTAAATCTGCGGTATATTAATGCCAATGCTTAGAACAACCGAGGGATGGCTCATAACAACAAAAAAGAATACGACCTCGCCATTGCTGACGAAACCCAAGCGATTAAACTTAACCCTAACTTCCCCCCTGCTTACAAAAACCGAGGGTTCGCTTATAACAAAAGAAAATACTACGACCAAGCCATTGCTGACGAAACTCAAGCGATTAAACTTGACCCTAACTTAACCTCTGCTTACAACAACCGAGGGTTCGCTTACAACAATAAAGGTAGTAAGGACAAAGCAATAGAAGACTTCAAGAAAGTCTTAGAGTTAAACGATGATATTGAATTAAGCCAAAAAGCAAAACAAGAACTTCAAAAGTTAAGTACTAAATAGCACAATGATGTAACTAAACAGACAAAAATAGCAGTAAAAAAAATTAGCAGCCTATGCTACCGAGTGTAGTATAGTATATTTTCTTTAATTGATGCTCCAATGATCCGCAGATCCAGCGACATTTTTGATTTACGTGATATTGCAATCGCGTAAGAATTGCTGCCACGAACTTTCCTGACTTGCTCACTACCAAGCCTGAAGTAATCCAAGAATCTATCAACCTTCAACTTGACATGCTTCAAAGTAGGATTGTGGCGTGAATTGACGATAATCACCCGAGTTTTTTGTGTGATTGCAGATGCGATCGCCTCCAGATCCATCTCAAAGGTGTTTGTATCCACAGGCACACCTACCGTCACTGCGCCAGTGAGATGAACCATATGCTTGTAACCTAACCAGGGTGGTGTTATAACAATGACTTCATCTCCCTCTTCAGCTAGCATTTGCAGACAAATCGCCAAACCAACAAAAGTACCATTTGTCATAAAAATATCTTCGGGCAATATAGAAAGTCCACGCTGCTCCTTCAGAGCAGTGGATACAGTAACCCGTGATTGTGGAATATCCCCCTTGTAGGCATACCAACTGGAATTTTGCGGTACACTCCAACGCTGTAAGGCTTCTACAAAGCCTGGAAGTGGCATTTCATGGGCATCACCAAAGGTAAAATCAAGACTTTCCGGCTCAGTTCGGCGACTCATATAAGTCGCTTCGGCAAAGAATTTACTTAAAGGGGTCTGGTAATCTAATTTCTGGAGTAATCTTGGCGAGATAAAGTGAGTCTTCCTTTCATCTGTTGGTGGCATAACAATAAATTTGTACAACCGCAATCAATACTAGAATATTTGAGTAGACACAAGATTATTTTATAATTTGTCATAAGACACTTAATGGAACAGAAGATAGCAATTATTGGTTGTGGGTATGTTGGAACTGCTTTATCAAAATATTGGTATCAACAACAAAAGTATTCAGTAATCGCAACGACCACAAGACTTGAAAGGGTTGCAGAATTAGAGGGAGTAGCTACCCAAGTGGTAGTTATGAAAGGGGAAGACAGCCAAGCTGTTCAATCGCTCGTACAAAATCAGGATACTATAGTTTTGAGCATTGCTCCCATTAGTGATCGGCAGGTGGATGCAAAGGCGTATTGGGAAACTTACATCCCCACAGTCAGAAACCTGGTATCAGCATTGAGAGAGACGAACAGTGTTAAGCAGTTAATTTACCTCAGTAGCTGCTCGGTGTATGGTAACAAAAATGGTGCGTGGGTTAATGAAGCTTCCCCGGTTGATACTGAAAGCGAATATAATCAAGTGCTGTGTGAGGCAGAGCAGATTTTATTAGATTTAGGTCGTGAAGATGTTAAAGTTTGTATCCTACGCTTGGGGGGAATTTATGGTGTTGATCGCGAGTTGACAAAGCGTTTTGAACGAATTGCTGGCAAAACCATTCCTGGAAGTGGTGAAGTATTTACTTCGTGGATTCACCTCGACGACATTATTGCGGCTGTTAATTTTGCCCAAGATAATAGGTGGAATGGCATTTATAATCTGGTGAATGATTTTAACCTGACTATCCAGGAGCTATCTGACTTATTGTGCGATCGCCAAGGTGTAGCTAGAGTTATCTGGGATGCTTCTCAACCGAGTTCTCGCACTCTTAATGCACGGGTAGACAATCAGAAGATTAAAGCAGCAGATTATAACTTGATTCATCCTAAGACGATTGTTTGAAAGGGCTGGGCGGGCATTTGCTGATAACCAATTAGGTTATAAAATCATACATTCCTTTGACGGGAGTTCCAGAAAAGAAATTATCCCGTAAGTAATAATGATAATCAGTATGAGGAGGTAAAGGAGCTGCCGACGGCAGTCCCTTCACCACCACAAACAAATATCTCCATGCTCGCCAAAACCAAGGCAGTATCGAATACCTGTTGACACTCTCCGGTCTAAAGATACGGAGGTTCTTAAGACTTTTCAGCTTTAATATCCCTATTGATAGGGAAGCTTTGCTCAACATGTTTGCTCGCAATCGAGCGTATTGATACGCCAGATGCTTCAAGCGGGGGAACCCCAACGCACTGGCTCGTCTCCTCAACGGTTATTTCAGCCGTGACTTTCTTCCAGTCAGGAAGTAGGCTTTTACGTAAAGTCTGCCGGGGGAAGCTTACAAGAGCGCGCGAGCTTTACGTTTTGTCTGATTTTTTCAATATACCACAACTCTCGTTATTCACGTTGACGATCAGCCAAAATTTTAATCTTGAAAAGAACAAAAGCGAAAGCTAAGAACATCGGAAGTTAGGTGCAGTGAAAACGGTACGCCCAGATTTAACACAGAAGTGCGGCAGGTAATACTCCTCACTGAATTTACCCTAGAAGTTACCACGCTTTTTGATTCGTTTTATAAAAGTTTAAGAACGGCTTAATCTTTTTCCAGCGTTTTCACCCGATGCACAATAACAGGGAATAATCATCAAGCCAATTTTCTTATCTCAGATGTAGTCCACCATCAACAGGTATTGCTACTCCAGTAATAAATGCTGCAGATGGAGAGCATAAAAACGCTACTACCTCACCTATCTCTATCGGTGATGCCCAACGTTGCATTGGTGTCTGTTCGATTGTATTTTTCATAGTATCGCTATCTACTCCACCCGATTCAGAGGTAACAAAATTCCAAGCTTCTGTCTTAGTAAAACCAGGAATAACTACATTGACTGTAATTCGTCGCGGTGCTAACGTCTTGGCGTAGTATCTTGTTAGAAACTCAACAACCGCCTTAGCTTGTCCGGGCATTGCATAGCGCAACTTTGGCGTTTGGCTAGTATTACATCCTGGAGAAGATACTGCTACGATATAACCGTTTTCATCCTCCATGTAATTAAGTGCTTTTTCCACACATCGAATGAAGCATTTGGGATAAACATTTTGATAATAGTCATACTGCTCAAAGCTAGTAATACTACCATTTCCCAGGAACTGGCGCTTAAGATTGCCAGCTAGATTTGCCTCTAGTGATTCAGCAGGTGTAGTCATCCCAACATAGAGTCCAGCATTATGAACAAAGGCTGTCAGCTTGCCTTCAAAATTATCTTCTACAGATTGGAATATTTTTTCAATAGTAGACTCTTGAGCTACATCACCTTTAACAATGTCAACTTTTATCTCATAAGTAGATTCAAGAGTAGCTTTTGCAGTTAATGCTGCCTCTTCATTCGCATTAAAGCCAAGTATAAGGTCATATCCGTTCTTAGCTAATTGCTGCGATATTCCCCAACCAATTCCGCGAGTTCCACCTGTAACGATTGCTAATTTTGATAACATATTTTCCTACTCTTTAATTAAAGTACAGCAGTCCTATCTGAGTTGTGAAACAATAGTAACTGATATCTTGCACCTACGCGATCAACTATGAGTACGCGAAAAAAAATGTAAAAAAAACACATTAAAATGATAAAAATTGCATAATTATACGCAAAATAAATCACTATTAAATATAGTGAAATAGCGTAAGCGATAGAGAGAATCGGGACTGTCAATCAAGTATGAAAAATTAGTTATATCTTATGTTTATAGATTTAAAAGCGTAAAACTGGCAGAATTTCACCCTTCACCATCTGCGGAATTGGTAAGGGATCTGGACAAGATATTCTCCACAAGGAAAGGTTACAGAATCGTTTAAGAGTCAAAGAAGCTTTCATAGCAATCCAGAAAAGACTGAAATTGCTCAAACGAATCGCTACATATATGATGATGGCAGAATACAGGAACAAAGTTGGGAATACAATGAACTCTCGAATAGCTTATCTGATGGACTCTTTCATCCACAAAATCAGTCAATGAGGGGAGTTTTCTTGAGTTCTGGTCATGGGGTTTGGGAGACAACAAAGTTAAAAACAGGCTCGTATTTTGCAATAGAGTTATTTTTTATTCACAACCAAATACGACATAGTGTGAGTGTTGTTTATGATGCGCAAGGTAGTCTGTTCCGAACAGCTAATATTCGCGAAGATGCCAATGGCTTTCTTAGTCAATACTGGTCAACTGAACTCAATCAATTGCCTGAACGAAATTTAAAAGGCGAGTACCAGGGAAGCGCTGTCACAATAACTCCAGATTTAAAGATTTCTGCTTATCCCAACAGCATCGGCGATCGCCTCAAGTGACACATCTTCAGTTAAGTTATAATTGATATATTTGATCGCACGCCGTAATTTAGTAAGAATTCAGGAGCCAGAATTCAGGAGTCAGAAGGGTTAAGGTAACAATTGAAAATTTGATGAAATGAGTATACCAAAATTATAGACTCCTGATAAATTCTGACTTCTGACTCCTGAGTGCTGAATTCTTACGTAATTTATGCTCTGACAATCCATCTGTGTAGTGACAAATTTTCGGTTTTTTAGCTGAATATTTCTTAAGTAGTTGAACAGCTATTGCATTAGCTTTTGACATATCGCCAATTTAAACAAGATCCAAATCATCCGAGTTTGCACTTCAAAAAAGTACATCCAGAATTACCTATTTATTCTGCTAGAGTCAGCAAAAGCTACCCTTGCAGTTAGACAGTTAGATGAAGATCTAGTGATTTGGTTTTGGGTAGGCTCCCATACAGACCCTTTGAAAAAAAGTTTGTGATCTACTGAATTTAACTTAGTACAGAATTGCACAAGTTCATGACGCTCAGGAAAATAATGCCTATAGTTCGTAGTTGCGATGAGCGCGTACCCCTTCGGGGATGCCGCAGGCTAGACAGCGCAACTACGAACCAAAACAGTATACTCAAAAAATCTTTGCTTGCCTGGATTTAATATAGACAAGCTCTTCCTCCTTGATATTAAGCTGATTAAACCGATCTCGGCTCAAGTAAGCATTCACCGTCTCTCCAGACTTGAGAACCAATTCAACCCGGATCTCCCAACCCAAGTTCACAATGCGATAAACCTTGGCAGGTGCAGCATCATCATCAGAATTGGTCTGAATCACAACGTCATGGGGGCGCAAAAAGACCCGCTCGCTTGTCTGAGTGGCTACACCAAGGTCTGGTAAAATGCCAGCATTACGAGGAAGAACATTCACCGGACCAACAAAGCTCATAACGAATGGCGTTGCAGGTTGATCGTAAATCTCAGCTGGGGTACCAACTTGCTCTACCTGACCTTTATTCATCACCACAATTCGATCTGAAACTTCCATTGCTTCCTCTTGATCGTGAGTCACAAACACAGTTGTTACATGCACGGTGTCATGCAGTTGTCGCAACCACATTCTTAATTCCTTGCGGACTTTGGCATCTAATGCGCCAAAGGGTTCATCTAAAAGTAAGATTCTCGGTTCAACTGATAGTGCTCTTGCCAGTGCCACTCGTTGACGTTGACCTCCTGAGAGTTGAGAGGGGTAGCGATCGCCAAACCCCTGCAATTGCACTAACGATAATAGTTCTTCCACTCGGTGTTTCGTCTTGCTTTTGGGAAACTTACGGATTTCCAATGGAAAGGCGATGTTCTGCCGCACCGTCAGATGCTTAAACAGCGCATAGTGCTGAAACACAAAGCCAAGCTGGCGTTTTTGCACCGACTTGTGAGTCGCATTTTCACCATCTAGCCAGATTTCACCTGAATCAGCCTCCTCCAATCCCGCAATCATTCGCAGCAATGTTGATTTTCCTGACCCAGACGGACCCAACAGCGCCACCAAAGAGCCAGTTTTCACTTCTAAACTTACAGAGTCAACAGCATGGAAAGAGCCATAAAATTTGGATACGTTCTCAACTGCAATGCCCATAGTAATCCTTTTATAGAAATCTCTAATTGCTAATTGTCAATAGTTACAATTAGCCATTACCTATTACCAAATATCCGTTGCGCTCTCATCCCAAATTTCCAAATCCAAGTCATTGAGGTAAATCAGTGCATTGTCAATTTGTGGTGACGTTCCTTGTAAATCTAAGTCAAACCAACCATCTCCAATGGCATCAGACCCCAGAATAGCAGCAGAAATGTTTACCGTGAGACTATAGTCAGACACTAGACGAGAAATAACAGGTTCTTGGTGATATTCCTTAGGAATTCTTAAACGAATTCGTTTATTAGTGAGTGTGTTGTCATTCGTCATAACTGCTTGATAGTGCTATTTCAACTTTTTTTACCAGTTTTCCGTTCCAAAATCTCCTTCAACACCAAAGTCACGACTGCTAGTAGCGCTAACAGTACAGCAGCAGAGTAGGCTGCTTCCGTTTCATATTGTTTGTAAGCTTCCTCTACAAATAAAGGTAAGCTCTGAGTCTTATTGGCAATGTTTCCGGAAACTACAGAAACCGCACCGAATTCACCCATTGCTCTAGCATTAGTTAAAATTAAGCCGTAGAGTAAGCCCCAACGGATATTTGGTAGCGTGACGCGCCAAAATATCTGCCAATCGCTTGCACCCAAGACTTTAGCCGCCTCTTCTTGATCATTACCGACCTCTTCTAAAACAGGAATGACTTCACGAGCAACAAAGGGCATACTAACGAACGCTGAAGCTAGCACCATGCCTGGAAAAGCAAAGACAATTTTGATATCTTGTGATTCTAAAACACCACCAAACCACCCCTGTCGCCCGTAGAGTAGTACAATCATTAACCCTGCCACCACTGGCGAGATCGAAAAGGGCAGGTCAATAATGCTGAGAATGAGAGTGCGACCGGGGAATTTATGACGGGCAATCGCCCAAGCTGCACACAAACCAAACACTGTATTTACAGGCACAGTAATCAAAGCCAGTAACAGCGTCAGCCGAGCTGCATTGAGAAAGTCGGACCGCGAAAGGTTAGATAGAAATGGACCAACTCCTTTTTGAAAAGCTTGGAAAAAGACGTTAATGGCAGGAATATATAGCACTAAAACTAAATAAGCTACTGCTAACGCGATTACAAATACGGTTACCCGATTCCTTGGCTTGATTAGTTGAGGCTCGGTTTGTGCTGTGCTTGTATGTAGGCGAGGTGGTACAAAAGAGCCATCATTTTGTGTCATATCTTCGTCCCCAAGCTTGTAAGAAATTAATAGCCAGCAGCATCAGCAAGGAAATCAGCAGTAGTACTAGGCCAATGACAGTTGCACCGGCATAGTCATACTGCTCTAACCGCTGGAAAATTAGCACAGGTGCAATTAAATCTTTGAACGGAGTATTAGAAGAGATAATTACGGTCGATCCATACTCCCCAACTGCACGGGAGAACCCCAAAGCAACACCAGTCAAAATCGTGGGAAATAATGGTGGTAAAATTACCTTCCAAAAAGTTTGCCATTGCGATGCACCCATACACCAAGCGGCTTCTTCAATTTCCTTTTCCATTTCCTGAAGCACAGGTTGCACTGTCCGCACAATAAAAGGCAGTGAGATAAAAATCATTGCCACTGTTACCCCCAGACGAGTGAAAGATACCTTAATGCCTAGTGGTGCTAACAGCGAACCAATCCAGCCGTTATCGCTATAAACTGTTGCTAGAGTTAAACCTGCTACCGAAGTTGGCAAGGCAAACGGTAAATCTACGGAGGCATCAATCAACCGTTTCAGGGGAAAGTTATAGCGAACCAAAACCCAGGCAATTAGAGTCCCAAAAACCCCATTTATGAAGGCAGTCATCAATGCAGTTACAAAAGTGACATTGTATGTATCCAGTGCGATCGGACTAGTAGCTATTGCCCAAAACTCAGCAGGAGTTTTAGTACTCGCTTTCTGGAACATGGCTGCTATGGGGATAAACAACATTACAGTCAAATATCCTAAAGTAATTCGCCATGTCCAAGGAAGTTGGAATAACCGACTTACAAAAGTCTTCCAACCCGGAGTTTTCTTAGGAACTAGTTTTGGAGAACGAAGTGGAGCAGAGGATATAGTCATAGGGGAGTAGGGAGAATGGCTAAGGTCAGACAGAAGAACGATTAGCAATTAGCAACTAACAGCTAAAAAATTTACTTTTTGTTGTTTTTTACTTGAATTTTGTCAAAAAGACCGCCGTCTGCAAAGAACTTCTTATCGACCGCATCCCAACCACCGTAGTCACCAACCGTACCCAGATTTTTGACCTTGGGGTATTTGTCTGCAACTTCCTTCGTCTTTGCTACAGTCTCATCCACAGGTCGGAATCCGATTTTGGCAAACACCTGTTGTGCTTCTGGACTAAACAAGTACTTGACAAAACCTTCTGCCACTTCGCGGGTACCGTGTTTATCAACGTTTTTGTCCACGACAGCGATCGGATTGTCGATAGAGATGTTCACATCTGGCACGACATAATTCAGCTTCCCACTCTTTTGTTGTGCTAAGAGAATTTCGTTTTCGTAGTTAATCAGGGCATCTCCCTGACCCTGCTTGAGAAATGTGTCAGAGGCTTCGCGGGCATCCTTAGTCAGAATGGGCACATTCTTGTAAACCTTGGTAACAAACTCAGTCGCTTTAGTATCGTCTCCCCCAGTTTTTATCACTGAATTCCAAAGCGCCAGGAAATTCCAGCGAGCAATGCCTGAAGTTTTAGGATCGGCAGTAATCAGTTTTACACCGTCTTTTGTCAAATCTGACCATGTTTTGATAGCTTTAGGATTGCCTGGGCGAATGACTAATGCGGCAACAGTTTTGGAGACAATGCCATCGTTGGGGACTTTTTTCTCCCATCCAGGCTGAATCAGTCCAGCTTTTTCAATCTTTCGTGTGTCGCCCGCTAGGGATAAATGGACAACATCTGCTTCCAAACCATCAATGACAGCACGAGTTTGAGAACCAGAACCTCCATAACTTTGCTTGAAGGTTACCTTTTGGCTATGTTCTTTTTTCCAATTGTCTACGAATTTAGGAATGATGGCTTCGTGAGCGGCTTTAGTGACAGCGAAGGAAACGAGAGTTAGTTCAACATCCTGCTTGTTAGCGGCAACAGGACTAGCGCTAGGACTAGCAGCCGAACTATCATTGGCAGCATTATTCGTATTTCCACCAGAACAGGCGGCGATCATCACGCTCAAGGTTATTCCTACAAAAAACAGTGATAGAAAGCCTTTTAGCGAATTTAGCTTCAAGCTACTACTAATTTTTTCAGTGAGTTGTCCTATTTTTTTTAAAACATTCTGCCACAATTTCATACTCTTCCCTTTTTTTGCATTTACGGTTCCTCTCTAGAACTACCGTATTGTGAAATGATGGTATAATACATTAATAACCGCTAATAATTCAAGAGAAAATCTGCGATTACCAGATCAGAAAAGTGAAGATTTCCTCACATTTTCGGCTCTATGACTTACGTGCTTAGTACATATGTACTAAGCTTGATTTGGGTGTTTCCGCCCTTTTTTGTCATTTCAAGTATTCAGGGCAGTAAATATGCGAGCAAATGAAGACTGCATAAAACCATCTGAAACAACCAAAAATCGTGACTCATATTATGGTTATTTTGTACAGTGCATAACTACTAGGATCAAAAAATATCTTTACACCAGTTTTCAGTTATCCATACCACAATAAATGTGTTCAAAGCGCTTACCCTACGGGAAGCCGAGTCACGCGTATATGCGTGAGATAAAAAAGACGTGTTTTATTACCCTAATTGCTGTTAGCAGACTTGAGGCGCAAAGCCTCCTGAAAAACGAATAGTTCCCTCAGGTGCATTTGCGTCCAGATTTCATTGTCAGTAAGTTCTGGGGTTGTAGCGATCGCGTCGCCGTCCGAAGCGCTTACGAATGGCTATGGGAGCGAGAACTTTCAAATGTATAGGCAAATACTTGCTTTTTTAATCTATTTATGAAATTGTATTTAATCAAGAAACTTTCATAAACCTATCGGTTTAACGCATTTTAATCATCAAGGCTTCCTAACCGTGCAAAATCACAAATTAAATACTCGGAAATTCTTACTGCAACCGTGGAAAAAGTCTTCAATTCGCAAGAGCACCCTACTGCTGGCAACAGGTTTGACTGTTAGTGGAGTCTTACCCGTATATGCAGGTATTGTATTGCATAAACAACAACCTAATAGTACGACTCAGATTATCAGTCAGAATAAACCACTGGAAGTGACTCTGGTTTCTTACGCTGTCACTAAGGAAGCTTACTCAAAAATTATTCCCCTATTTACACAAAAGTGGAAAAAAGAGCACAACCAAGAAGTCACTTTTCAGCAAAGTTATGGCGGCTCGGGTACCCAAGCAAGGGCGGTGATTGATGGCTTAGAGGCAGACGTAGTAGCTCTGGCGCTAGGATTTGATGTGGAGAAAATCCAGAAGGCAGGGCTGATCAAACCCGGCTGGGAAAACAAGGCCCCCAACGGTGCGATCGTCACTCGTTCAGCGGTCGTACTGGTGACTCGTCCAGGCAATCCCAAGAAAATTAACGGTTGGGCTGACTTGACAAAACCAGGAATCAGTGTCATAACTGCCAATCCCAAGACATCTGGGGGTGCTCGTTGGAACTTCTTGGCATTGTGGGGTTCAGTGATTAAAACTGGAGGGGATGAGGCAAAAGCCCGTGATTATGTAACTAAAGTTTACAAAAATGTCGCTGTGCTGCCGAAGGATTCGCGGGAATCTAGTGATACTTTCTACAAGCGAAATCAAGGAGACGTGTTGTTGAACTATGAGAATGAAGAGATTTTAGCAAAGTTGAAAGGTGAATCCAACTTTCCTACCGTGCTTCCGCCAGTCAACATTTCCATTGATAACCCAGTTGCTGTAGTAGATAAGGTGGTGGACAAGCGCGGTACTCGACAAGTGACAGAGGCTTTTGTCAAGTTCCTTTTCACACCAGAAGCGCAGCGGGAATTTGCCAAGGTAGGGTTTCGCCCCGTTAACTCTACAATCAGTCAGCAAACACAAAAGCAGTTTTCCAAGATTAGCAACTTCTACACTGTTAAAGATTTTGGTGGCTGGAGTACAGTCCAGAAAAAGTTCTTTGACGATGGATCTGTTTTTGACCAGATTCAGGGAGGTAGACGTTAAGCTTTGAAAGTCAGTTGACTACCGCAAGTATAAAATCAGCGTATATCACATTGTAAGGGCTCTCGGCCGAGAGCCCTTACGAATGTATCTCACGAGCGTTGAAATCCGCTATAACTTTCGCAACATTTCGATTCAGCTACTAACCGCTTCAAAAAGTCTGAACAAACTTAACCACAAGTGGATAAACATGAACAAAAAAAACTCGGCTGTATGAGTTACGCTACTCTAAGAGCCACGAAAGACTTGAATAATACCCGGCAAATTCTGCTCGATATTAACCTTGACCTAAAGTACCCAGTCAGAAAGTCTTAAAGACTGCTTTATGTTTGTATTTAATTGTGAAAAACCAGTTTGTAGTACGTGTGTAATAGGTTTCACCCTATCTGAGCGTTACTAACCCGTACTGGTAAAACGTATACTGATTGTCTGTCAGTATACTCAAAAAGTCCAGCTTTGGGTAAAGATGTCTAGAATTGAACTACTTACAGTTACTAACCCGTGAAAGATTCTTTTTTTTGGAAATTGTCTGCAAGGTGATTGATAATTTAGAATAGATGTACAGTCTGTACATAAATTGATGCTGCCCTACAAAATCACATCCCCCACCGATGCCAGAAATGACTTTTTTAAGCTCTTAGACCTGGTAGTAGAAAATCATCAAGTGTATATCATCAACCGTCAGAAGAGCGAAAATGTAGCCTTGATTGCTGAGTCAGATTTAGTGAGTTTGGTTGAAACGGTTTATCTTCTGCGATCGCCGGCGAATGCACGTCGCTTACTGGATGCAATAGATGAGTCGAAAACAGGAAAGATTCAACCTCAAACTATTGCAGAACTTCAGCAGGAGTTGGGGATTGGGCTTGAAGAAGAAAAAGAAAGTTAAAGCCAAAATTTTGTGAGGCAATGGGGAAAATCACAATCTTTGCTAAACTTTGTTTCTAAAACCCAAAAGTATGATATCATTATTGGTAGATTGAAAAATTTTGATCGTTCCGATCCGCTACACTTTTAAGGGCAAAGAAAAAGAAGTGCAAAGAGCAGAGTGCTAAAGTGCTATGGAGTCCTCGCGACCGCACCCGCATACACTACGCGAAAACCGATATCGTTGAGGTGGTTGTCGGGGTAGCTGTAGCTGCGAGAAGCAGAACGGCAGCAGGATTGCTGATCCAAGAACAACCGCGCAGCAGCCGGGAATAATTATCATTATCGTTGTCAATATCTATCCATGATGTACCATCTGTTGGCGCTCCCTCATAATTTCCATGCCAATGATCTGCACACCATTCCCATACATTACCGTGCATATCATATAACCCAAAGGCGTTGGCTACATCAAAATTTACTACAACTGTAGTTTCTTCTCGAGAAATTCCCCTTACGCCAGCACCGTAAATGTAGTTAGCACGGTAATTTGCTAGTTGCGATGTAATTGTTTCGCCAAACTGAAATGGCGTTGTCGTACCAGCACGACAGGCATATTCCCACTCAGCTTCACTCGGTAAACGGTAGGGCTTGCCAGTTTGACGAGAGAGGCGATCACAGAACTCTATGGCATCATACCATGAAACTTGCTCAACTGGACGATTTTCTCCTTTAAAATAAGATGGATCTGGATCAAGTTCTCGGTTAACTTGTGGAAGTGCTGCTACTGCTTGCCATTGCGCCTGGGTTACTGGTAGCTGGGAATTGTAAACTCCAGGTTTGCTAGCAGAAAGTAAAACTGGAATTTCATCAACTAAAGCTGTTCTCTCCCAAAATCTTTCGGGAAGTAACTGAAGAATAGTAATTAAACCACATTTTCCCCATAACTTTAGGATTGGATGAATCAGTTGTTTTCGCCAAATTGGAGAAATACAATCACTTAAGAGGAGAATTAAACGCCTACCTTTGGAGTCAATTAATACATCGGGTTTGTGAGGAGTTAATTCATCAAATCCTGTACTATTTTCAGCAAATAATTGTATTTTTGTTGGCATCGAAGTTTGGGTTATGCTTTCGGAAGCTTTTAATTTCCAAGTTCGCACATCTCGAAAAGCACCATGATATTTCAGCAGTTGTTGAAATTCTCTAATTGTTTGTTGCCAAATGTCAGTGATGCTAGTTTCTTCCACTACTAAAGCTAACTCTAACCATCTTTCGGGAGTGCTTTTGAGAACTGGTATGCCAATTTCATCTTCTGCAAAGCGTTGAACTGTAGCTTCTTCGTCCAATATCTTTTCTGTAGAAGATGGTACTTTCCGCATGAGAGGGCGAAGCGCACGCCCTAAAGCTAGGGAATTTCTCAGTGCTGCTGCTGCGGGTATTTTGATGGGAATGACTTCTGTATTACCTGTGTTTTGCTCTGGGGGAGGAGAAAGAACAACTGGGGCTGTTGGTTCTTTATCTGGAATAACTGGAGGTTCGGGAACTTCAGGCTTTGAAGTATCTACAGGTTTCTTTGAGGGATCTGGTTTTAGTGTGGTTAATTTTGTGGATGTCTCTGTTGTTTTGTGGGGTGACTGTTCTGACGATCGCTCCATGTGAACTGCCAACCAGAGAATGTCTGCTAATTCTCTGGCAGTGAAGTCGTACCCAGCTTGTTGTAGAATTGCGATCGCTCGCTCTATCATAGTTAATCTCTATTATTTAAGTAGCGCAGCAAATGTTCTACTAACTTGGTTTTGGTATCTTTATCTTTGACTTTCTCCTCATCATCTACAGATTCAAGCTTGGGAGAATCAGGTATATTACGTGTATTAGTCAATATATAAATCGCATTGAGTAATTGATCTGTCGCTAAATCACCTTTTTTTCCTCGCTTGACAAACTCCCCAATAAGTTTCTCTGCTTCTCTAAGAATATTATCATTGCCTAAAAAATGAGCTTTGACAATATTTTCTAATTCCTCCCGACTTGGTTGTGGTAAATCTAACCTCAAACATCGTCGTAAAAAAGCCGGGGGAAATTCTCGTTCACCATTACTTGTCAAGATGACAAAGGGAAACTCTTGACACTTGACTTTGCCTTTAACAATGCCTGCAGTCTGGTTATCATAAGTTTTAACAGTAATGTTATTTAATTGATTTTTATCATCTTTATCATCTGCATTAGCTATTCTGGCTAATTCAGGAATATCAAATTCTCCTTCTTCAAAAATATTCAACAAATCATTAGGCAAATCAATATCGCTTTTATCCATTTCATCAATCAATAACACCCTGATTTTTCCCAATTTTGATGAAAATAATGCTGTTCCCAGAGAACCCAATTGAATATATTTACCGATCTCTGCTAAATTATCTTGGTCATTAGCAGCTTTAGCATCTTGTAAACGACCAATAGCATCATAACTATACAACCCTTGCTGTAGAGTTGAGCGAGTAGTAATATTCCAACGTAATACTTCACCTAGATTTAATTCCTTAGCCACTGCATAAGCTAAAGAAGTTTTTCCTGTCCCCGGTTTTCCCGTTACCAACAAAGGGCGACGTAAATACAATGCTGCATTTACTAGTTCTATTTCCTGTTCTCTAGCTTGGTAAGTAGAACCTCGTTCTTGTTTTTCAAATGTTCGCCAACTAGGAGGTTTAGGAAGCCTTTTAATGTCATTGTGAGGCTTTTCAGGAGTGCCTTTAAATATTTTCCAAGATGTCATAGCTGAATATTAATGTAAAACTTCTGGTAATGATGCAGGTAAAACTTCTGGTGGCAAGATATTTGGATTGTCCCATAATAGGGTTATATGTTTTCCGATATGGATTTCTTTTGCAAATGCATCCAAACGTTTATCTTTTATCGTCTTCGGTAATTCGGTAATTGAACAATCTTGTAAAAATGCTTCAAAATCAGTGATAAAATCTAAGTTTTTCGATTCAGTCCTTAACCATAAAGCAATTGGTGTTCCAGATTGATCGATAGCTTTTAAAATCTCCTTAGAAGGGATTTGCGATAATTTTACACCAAGAACATCATCTGAGAGTAATTGACTGATAATCTCTTGCCAGTTATCTGCTGAAGTTAAATAGGAACAGCATATCTCTTCGCGTTTACTATGTAGAGTATTCCACTTATTATTCCAACGTAGAATTTTTTCATCTGGAGATTTTTTCTTCAGCAGTTTTTTGATACGTTGATAAGAACGAATATTGACCTTATATTTTATACCAACTGGAATTTGTAGCTCCTCTTCATCATCTTCCTCTTCCAATTTTTGGGGAATAAAAGCATCAATTGGTTTATGGATTGGAGTTTAGACTAATTTTGCTTTCCCAACCGCCAAACCCTTATCCAGACAGGCTTTCCTAATTTATAAGCTTGTTTAGATTTCCAAGTCTAAAATGCTTGCTACACAAGGGTTGTAGCCGGAAAAATAGAATTTAGTCTAAACTCCAGTTATGGAATAGTTCATAAGGTAAGAAAAATTCGATTGTTGTAGGTAAGTTTTTTAGTTGCTGAATGCTTTGTTCAATAAAATAGCTCAATAAACTGGGTATTTCTTTAAAAGAAAACTTTTCTTTTTTTTGATAGGTTATGTCTAATGACTTATATCTTAAATCTTCACCTTCAAGTAACCAAGATTTAACAATATAAAGACTATTGTCAGTTTGCTGAATGCTAGGTTCTAGTAAGATAATTAGGTATATTTCTCTAGTTCGCGAGGCGTTCTTTATTGTGTTATTTCGTTTAATTTTATTC
>JAQYWP010000565.1 GCA_029379285.1 Rhizonema sp. PD38 | reverse complement strand
TCATAAAATTGCTTATAAATACCCAGTAGAATTGCAAATAAAATCAGCCCTTTTTTAAGATTACCAACCAGTCCACCAATCAGCACAGTAATCAGTCCTAAAAACAACCCAAAAATCGCCCCATATTTCAGTCCATTTTTCAACCCATTTAAAAACTTTTTTAAAGAAAATCTTATAGTTCCAATTGGCCAAATTTGATTTCCAATCAGCCCAGAAATCAACCCAACAATCAGCCCAGTAGTCAGTGAAGTTAGCCCAGTAGTCAGCCCAAAAATCAGCAATACCACCAAAATATTCACGTTTCCAGAAGTCAGAGATTTAATCAGTCCTGGATACGGCTCATAAATCTGTCCAAAACGCTGCAACACCACCAAAATATTCACATTTCCAGAAGTCAGTAGCACTCTCCTCAATTAATTGATGTGCCAACCAACTTAACCAACGTTGAGAATTTTCCTGCTTAGGTTGTTTATCTTTATAAGGACGTTTGAGTATTCTTCTGATATAAGCATCAAATAGATAACTTAAACGTTCTTTAGAAGATTTGAACTGTTGCCATGTTTGTACTGATATTTCTTGAGCAGAGAGTACAATAATATTTAAAAGAAGTGGTGTTTTAGCTCATTGGCTTAAATCAGCATCATGACTAATGCTATTCCACAATTGTAAGTGACCTGTATTTTTTAAATACTGATAGACTTGTCGAGGAGAAAAAGGATATAATTCCAGAGAACTATTTAGCTGTAGTAAAGTTTTATAACGCTGATATTCTTGAATGCGACTACAAACAACTAGAGGATTAGTCCAATTACTAGAACGATTCCGTACTAACCAATTGCGCGTGTCTGGAGTTATCCTCCAATGCTATGCCGTCCGTTCCATCCCCATGACCAGAAAAATGTACAACTTGTGGAGAGTGATCCAACAGTGCGCGGCGTAAATCGTCAATCCTCACAGCCAATCGGGGAATGAGTTCAAATTCTTCCCTGTGTCTGGAACGCTCCAATGCAGATTGGATTTCCCGTACTTCCTCGTCTAGACAAAGCTTACTTGTATTGATAGGATTGGCGGATAAAATCACAACTTTATTCATACTTCTAACCGTAGAAGAGCAAGCGTTCGTAGTGTTACAGAGAATGGCGATTGTATAGAAATACTAGTTATACAAATCTACATATGCAAAAAATTAGATTCCAGATAAATAAATATTATCAATATCAGGCTAATACCAAAGTCGAAGAGGACTACAAGGAAGTAAGCGGGATTATAACAAATCTAACAACCTACCTTAAAAAAAGCTAGCTGTCATTTCGCCTCATAAATCATACACCGCTATACTTTTGAGCCATTTCGTAGAAGGGGTGGCTGAAAGTATTAATTGCTCGTGGTTGTGAGCGGCGTCACCACTAACCTTGGCTGTTTTCCCAACTTGGGGTCATAAGTTGGCATTTGAGTTCTAACTGGATTCATTAGTCTCATTTACAACGAAGTTTCAATACTTTTCGCCCCCCAGTCCTCGAAATAGCAGTTTGGTGTAACTCGCGCTCTGCTAAACTGTATTACACAATACGACAAAAGTAGTTAATGTCAATTTATGTTAAGGAAGTTTAAACCCAACTTGACAAAGGAAATTCTCGTACTTGTCGCATTCGCTCAAAGTCACTATCACATGAAACGACAATCAATGAGTGACGTAAAGCTGTTGCAGCTATTCAGAGGTCAATGTTCGGGGATGTTAGTTTAGGCGAGCGCAAAAAAAAAATAAGATGATAGCTATTATTGAATTGAGCGAGCGCAAAAATACACTTTAAGAGTCATAGCGAGCTAGAACCGACGTTCAAGCAAATCTATACGTTATTAAAAGGAAAATTCTGGGAAATATAGAATTGATGAGTTTGAAATTTTATCTATGCCCGGATTTAATGACGAAGATGATGATATCGACGAATATACAAACCAAGATGATGATATCGACAAATATACAAACCAAGATGATATTGACGAATATACAGAAGTACGAGAAGTTGATTGTTTTACAAGGATTGGTGAGTCCGTCAAAGCTATCGGTATTGGCTTTTTAGCTATTTTGATTTCTTTTTTGATCCTGATTTGGAATGAAGGACAATTAGTTGTCAAGCAAGTTGCCCAGCAAGCCATACCAATTTCATCAGCGGTAGTCAATAATCAATATATTGGGAAATTAGTTTCAACGAGTGGAGTTATTACTAGTAGTGAGACTTTAGGCGTTCATTTATTTATTAAGCCAGGAAATTATATTGCTTTAGCAAGAAGTGTAGAAATGTATGCATGGGTAGAAAAGCGAGATAAACAAGTTAAGACAAAATTAGGTGGTTCTCAAACACAAAAAATAACTGCTATCTATGAAAAACGTTGGCTACCAATAAAAGAGCTAAATGAAGAAACTATGTCATTAGCTAGGAATGATACTTCAATTATAGAAAGTACAAAGTCAACATCTTTTCTCCAACCACAAAATCATCAAAATCCTAGCGTAACTATTGAGAACGCAGGGTACAAAGTTAATGCGGCAAAAATTGGAATATTTGATTTAGATATGCAAAGCTTTCAACTTCCGTCAGGTGCTAGCGTTGCGCAGGCTTTTGACGCAATGCTAACTGTTCCTGATGAAGAACTACCGACACCTACAGTATTACAGCTATCTAATAATAACACTCTTCCTGGCGTGAAAATTACAAGTGAATATAATTATCTTTACAAAGGTTCTGGAACTTTAACCGTTCCAAAGATTGGCGATTTACGAATGAGATATGCAACATTAAATACGAATACTAATGTCACAATTATTGGCATGTTAGGAAGTAATCATAGTATTGTTCCATATGTTCATAAAAATCATCAACGTTTTTATCGAATATTTACAGGTACTCAATCACAAGCATTAGGAAGAATTAAAAAAGAGGAGAGTTGGAATTGGGGAGTAAGATTTCTTGCTTTAATAACAATGTGGTATGGCTTTAGAGTTCTAGTCGAACCAATTAATATAGTTTTAGACTTTATTCCTATTTTTGGGTCAATTGGTAGGTTAACTACTGGCTTCTCAACATTAATAATTTCTTTGACTTTAACAATAGCGACAATCATTATATATCACTTAACAAGCAATCTGCTTTATATTGCGCTCGCAGTCCCGATAGCATTTATAATCGTTGGTATTCTTTTCCGTAAAAGATAGCAATTAATTATAGGCCAATACCATTCGTAGCGTGCGAATTTATTCCTCTTTTGTCACTCTAGGCAAAGAAAAAGTGGAAATCAGGGACATATTCTTTGAACACCTCAATTTTCGGGCGATTGCCTTAGAGTCATGACGAAATACGCTCATAGGCGATCGCAACTCCAAGACATGTGCCCATCACCCCAAACCTAATTGCTACAGTCACCACTGCCTCGGCTAAAAACCTCATTGCAAATCCCGATGTCCCAAAGTTCTACAACTGATATATAGGACTCCTATCTCAATCATCTTGCTTATATTCAAATGATCGCTAAGTTTGTAGAAAATCATGACATCTTTGAAAAAATTAAAGCGATTGTGGTGGATTATGCACAGGGTTTTGGTATCGCCAAACCACAGCCTTTATGTTTCAATTAGCCGGCAGCAAGGTTTCGTTACTCGTTTAAAACGATTAATGCCTGGTCTGCTTTAATGTTAGCAGTCATACAGTTAGCTGTACAGTTAACTGTATGACTGCTAACTGAAAGGAGGAACTTGATGAGCGATTTAAAGATATCTGCTGCTGAGCTTGAAGCGGCTACCGATACGATTTTAGAAATTGACTTGAAAACTCAAGCACAGAAGGGACCAGACCTGCGACAGGTTCATGCCAAAAGCCACGGCTTGGTCTGGGGAGAGTTCATTATTGAGGACAGCATTCCTGAAACGTTGAAGGTGGGAGTTTTTCGAGAGCCTAAAACCTATCCCCTTTGGGCACGTTTCTCCAATGCTTCGGACCCAGAAAAGCGTGGTCAACTCAAGTCTGATCGCGAACCAGATCTTCGCGGTCTGGCGATTAAACTCCTAAATGTAGAAGGCGAGAAAATACTTGATGACGAGCACGAAACGCAGGACTTCATACTCCTCAATCTGCCAATTTTTATTGTTCGAGATGTTCAAGGATTCGCTAACCTAACGAAAGCTGGTATTGGTCAGGCTGAGCCAGAGGTGCTGCAATCACTGGCACCAACCTTTGAAATCCTCAAAGAAGCCACAAGCAAGCCGATTGCTAATCCACTTTTAATTCAGTACTGGAGTACTACGCCTTTTAAATTGGGTTCTCACGTCATCAAGTTCTCTGTGAAACCCCAGCAGCAGGATATTCCGAATTCGCCACAGAGTTCCGAAAATTTTCTCCGTGAAGCGATGATCAAATTCCTCACAGAAGACAGACAGGAAGCCAAGTTTGACTTTCTGATACAGATCTATGTGGACGACGAGAAGACGCTAATCGAAGACCCGACGCAGGAGTGGAAAGAGGCGGATACGCCGTTTATCAAATTGGCTACCCTGAGAATCCCCGCCCAAAAGTTCGACTTCGAGGAGCGCAAGCGGTTAGATGAGGGGCTATCGTTCTCTCCTTGGCATACTTTACCAGAACACGAGCCGATAGGCAGTATCAACCAAGCTCGCAAAAAGATCTATCAAGAGATTGCGAAATTCCGGCGTGAACACATTGAAGATCGCCTTAGGGAGCCTCAACCGTATACTGTAATTCTTGACGAGCCTCAATAGGTGTAGCTTGAATCAGAGTTTATGAGATATAGTGTTTCCGATCTACTGAGGTACACCTAAATCTTTTTTCCTGGGTTAATTTATAAGGATGTGTGCTGAATTCTTACGGACATTTTAATACCTCAATCCATTGAGTATGCCTTCACCAACAATTCCAATTACCTGTGCCCTTGCCGCACTTTCTAAAAAGGTATGCTACAAGATGTGTTTACTGATTTCATTCACGGGTATTGGATTTAAGGGCATCTGCTCAACCACTACTGCATCGGTTACTAAACCGTCTTTGACATGAATAGTGCGGTGAGTTTGGGCAGCGACATCCGGTTCGTGCGTTACGATCACAATCGTGATGCCTTGAGTGTTGAGTTCACTCAGCAAATCCATCACTTCCTGAGAGGTTTGAGTGTCTAACGCGCCAGTGGGTTCGTCTGCCAGAACAAGCGCAGGGAGGTTGACGAGGGCACGGGCGATCGCTACTCGCTGCTGCTGTCCACCAGACATCTGGTTGGGACGGTTTAACATTCTGTTTGCCAAACCGACGCGGGTTAAGGCTGCTTCTGCCCGCTTTCGGCGTTGCGATTTGGGAACACCTGCATAAACCATTGGCAGCATCACGTTTTCTAAAGCTGTGGAGCGAGCCAGCAAATTGAATTGCTGAAACACGAAACCGATCCGCCGATTGCGAATATATGCTAGTTCATCATTATTTAGGGTTGTGAGGTTTCTGCCTTCTAGAACATAATGTCCCGATGTTGGGCGATCAAGGCAACCGATAATATTCATCAACGTGGACTTTCCCGAACCGGACATCCCCATAATTGCGATGTATTCACCTTCTTCGATAGATAAGTCAATCCCCTTGAGTACCGGGACTTCGACTTCGCCGAGACGATATGTTTTTTGAATTCCTTCCATCCAAATCATGGTTGTCATATTATACCAATTTGTAATTGAGAAAGTTAAAGGCTTAATTGATTGAACCGCCAAGACAAGGGCAGTGCGTTGGTGAGCCAGCGCTGCAGGAGGGTTAGCCCGCTCTCACGGCGACTGGCGAAAGGCTCTGCCACGCCAGTCGCCTCAACGGGGGGAACCCCCGCACGGCGCTGGCTCGACTTGAAGCACCTGCCCGCGCCAAGAGCGCCAAGAAATTGTAGAGTGTAATACCAATTCAAAAAATGTTTGCGACAGATAGGGCATTCAAAATGAAATCAT
>JAQYWP010000564.1 GCA_029379285.1 Rhizonema sp. PD38 | reverse complement strand
TTATCAGCTTGCCCTTGCGCTAATTGTATCTGACCTTGAGTATTCAACGCCTGAGTGAGAACTGATCGGAATTCTTTAGAATTATTTTCTTGTAGTAGGTTTAAACTCTCTGTGATCGCTTTGCTTGCTTGGGGTAACAGTCCTAGTTGCTGATATACTAGCGATATCCCAGTTAGCGTTAAAGCTTGTTTGAACTTATTTCCTTGAATTTGGTAGGACTGCTCTGCTCGTTGAAAAACTTTAAGTGCTTCAGCAAATTGTCCTACTTCATAAAGATGTTTGCCTTCCTGCAAAAGAGTATCTGAGTAAAGGGTGAAAGAACGCCAATCTATCCACACTACATCACTAGTAAGGAGATCATCTGGATTGGGTGGCAAACCACCCCGACCAGTTACGATAAACTCACTAGTTGGTAGAAGCGAGGAACTTGATTGATCGGATTGATCACGAGAGACAAGAGACGCTTCACTCAACGTGATGTCAAGCAAACTTGTACCTGGACTTAAACCTGCACTAAGTTCTGCTCTCAGGTTTTCAATAAGAGGGTTTAGAAGCAGTTGTTTTAGAGCTTCTAGCAATCGGTTTATGTTTAGTGGTTTTGATGTAGCTACAGACAATCGACCGCGAACGTAATTAGGGCTAATTCTACTAGTTCCCCTAAGTTTAATATCTTCCAAGCCACCTTCTATGACTTGAATGTTGACACTGCCACCTATCGGCTTCAGGATTTGGTTGGCTGGAATAAAAGCCCCAGAGGTAATATAACCGCGATCGCGGTAAAGTTGAGTAACTGCTTCCGAAGCTTGTAGAAGTTCAGCAAAGGTAATCTGTCTATGAGCAAATTTATCGGTGACTTTCTCGAAATCTTTCCGACTAAAAACAGAACTGCCTACCACATTAAAGCGAGAAATAAAAATCGTTCCGGAAAACCCATTTGGAACTACCTCAGGAGTGGAAGAAGGTGGCGGTATGGGAAATAACTTTTCTGGTGGTGAAAGCTTTTGGGGTTTTTCCGGTGCAATGGGAGGACTTTGTACGGGTGGGTGGAAAATATCTGATGGTACTTGTGGTTGGGTTTGTGCTGTTTCAGTTTCTGGCTGGAGAAGTTGAGCCATATTCACTGTTTGTGCAGACGACGGCTGTTGATACCAGCTACTGACTAGCATTAAGGTCATTATGATTTGGCTGGACGAGCGCCAATGATTATGAGAACTCAAGAGCCTGTCATTTAGCATAATAAAAGGTAGTCAGAACAGGAAGTGCAAGAATTATGTATGAAGATTTTCTGAGTGTTGTGGGACTATTGTCTTATACTACATTGTTATACAGAAAAGATTTAATGTAACTTTACAGTAATATTAGGTTTGACAGAAGCAACTGTGCAATTATTTTCATAAAGCCGTTGATGTTTTCTACTCAGTAGTCTGAATGTATTTTTTTCAGCTTTAATTAAGTCTAAACTGTTTAGGAGTTGCCTAATGAGTTATGTGTATCAGGTTGGAGGTAGCTTGCCAGTTGATGCCCCTACTTATGCCACACGGCAGGCAGACGAAGAACTCTATGAAAGATTAAAGGCTGGAGAGTTTTGTTATGTTCTTAACTCTCGTCAGATGGGAAAGTCCAGCTTGCGGGTAAGGACGATGCAAAAACTGCAAGCTGAAGGAATTGCCTGTGCAACAATCGATTTGACTGCAATTGGAAGCAAACAGGTTACAGCAGATCAGTGGTACGCAGGAATTACCCGAAATTTAGCAAACCACCTTGGTATTTCAAGCACTTTCAACTTACGCACATGGTGGCGTGGGCATGATTTACTCTCGCCAGTTCAGCGCTTGAGTGAATTTATTGAAACTGTACTATTAGTAAGAATTTCTCAACAAATTGTTATTTTTGTTGATGAGATCGATAGTGTTTTTAGCTTAAGTTTTTCGCTTGAAGATTTTTTTGCTTTAATTCGCTCTTGCTACAACAAACGTGCTGACCAATCCTTGTATCAGCGTTTGACATTTGCGTTGTTTGGAGTGGCAACTCCATCAGACTTAATTCAAGACAAAAGGCGCACTCCCTTTAATATTGGGTGTGAAATTGAACTGAATGGATTCCGACTACATGAAGCCCAACCTCTAGTTGAAGGATTGGCAATCAAAACTAATAATCCTCAGGCTCTTTTAAAAGCAGTATTAGCCTGGACTGGAGGACAACCTTTTCTTACCCAAAAACTTTGCAGGCGGCTCTCTGCTGCTGAATCATCTATCCTTGAAGGTGGCGAAGCAGCTTGTGTAGAAAATCTAGTTCGCGAACAGGTTATTGAGAATTGGGAAGCGCAGGATCAACCAGAACATTTGAAAACAATTCGAGACCGTTTGTTAAGAGGTGGGCAGCTTACAGGGCGATTGCTAGGACTCTACCAGCAAATTTTGCAGCATGGTGAAGTGACAGCAGATGACAGCCCTGAACAGATGGAATTACGGCTATCAGGTTTGGCAGTTAAGCAGCAGACACAATTGAGGGTTTACAATCGAATTTACGAATCGATATTTAATTGGATCTGGGTTAATAAAGAGCTAGCCAATTTGCGCCCTTACGCCGAATCACTTGCGGCTTGGGTTGCGTCTGGTTGTCAAGCGGAATCTTGGTTGCTACGCGGACAAGCGCTACAAGAGGCTCAGTCTTGGGCTGTTGACAAAAGTTTGAGTAATCAAGATTACCGTTTTCTGAATGCCAGTCGAGAGCTTGAGCAGCGAGAAGTTGAGAGAAGGCTAGAGGAGGAGCAAAGGGCTAAAGAAGTAGCGGAGCAAGCAAATCAAATTTTGACAGTAGCACAGCATAGAGCAGAATTAGCCTTGGTTGAGGAACGAGAAGCAAATCAACGGCTAACTGAAACACAACAAAAGACACAACGAACAATTCGTACGGGATCTACTGTGTTTGCTGCAATTTCTATTTTAACTGTATTGTCAATTGTAGGAGCAGGGGTAGTTCTTAATCAAGCTCAGCGAAGAGTTTCTGTAGCCAATAAAAAGACTGAGCAGGCAAATCGGAAAGTTGGTCAGGCAATTGATCAACTAACTGCTATTACTAATGAAAGAGATAGGGTAGACATAGAGGCAAAGCAAAAAGTTCAAGCAGCTAACCAGCAAGCCCAAGTAGCTAACCAGAAAGCCCAAGCAGCTAACCAGCAAGCTCAAGTAGCTAATCAGCAAGCTCAAGCAGCTAACCAGCAAGCCCAAACAGCTAATCAAAAAGTTCAAATAGCTAATCAAAAAGTTCTTCAAGAAAATCGAAACATTCAGGTAGCGAATCAGAAAGTACAGTTTTCTAAGATAGAAGCAGATAAAGCAAGACAAGTAAAGCAGCAAGCTCAAGCTCAAGCTCAGCAAGTTCAAGCTAATCTTCAGCGAAGCCAGACTAACCTCAAGAAAGTGCAGGAAGCTACACGGATAGCGCAAGCTGCAGTCGATGCTTTACGACAATTTGATTCAAAACAAATAGAGGCTCTATTATTAGCAATGCATAGTGGATACAACTTAGAAAAGCTTTTTGGTGGAGGTCTTTCACCAGAGAAATACCCAACCATTAGCCCACTATTTACACTACAGCAGATTCTTGACAATATCTACGAACGGAACGTCCTGTCAGATGATTCAGATCGAATTATAGACATCCGATTTAATCCGAATGGACAGAACCTTGCTACTGTCAGTGCAGATAATACTGTTCATCTTTGGGATAGATCCGGACGAAAAGTAGCAGAATTTGGAGAGTCTGCTATTGTACAGTTTAGTCCAGACGGTCAGCAACTAGCTACTCTTGGTACAAATGGTAATGTTCACCTTTGGGATAAATCAGGGCGACAGATTAAGCAACTTGAGGGGCATCAAGATAAAATTTACAAGATGCAGTTCAGCCCAAATAGTAAGCACTTAGTCACGGCAGGAGATGATGGTACTGTCTTTCTTTGGGATAAATTAGGACACCTAGTAGGAAGGTTCCCAGGACATCAGGGTCGAATTTATAGTATGCAGTTTAGCCCAGATAGTAAGAAATTAGTTACCGCAACAGCAGATGGCGTTGCCTACCTCTGGGATTACTCTGGGCTACAGGTGGTACAATTGCAAGCACATAAAGGTGCAGTTATTGACGCCCAATTTAGTCCAGATGGGCAAATTATAGCTACTTTGGGAGAAAATGGCACTGCTCGTCTTTGGAATAAATCAGGACAGCAGATAGCGCAATTGCAGGGGGAGCAGGAGCCGTTCACTGCTCTACAGTTTAATCCAGATAGTCAACAACTACTGACACTTGGAAAAGATCGTACCGTTAGCCTTTGGGATCGATCAGGACAACTAATTGCCACTTTGGACGGAGATCAAGGTCGAATTTCAAATGTACAATACAGATCTGACGGTCAGCAGTTAGTGACTCTGGGAGAGGATGGTTCAGCTCGCCTCTGGAAAAATTCTGGTGACCAGATAACTGAACTATTAGGCCAGGGTACAATTTTGAGTGTTCAATATAGCCCCGATGGGCAATATTTATTTACTGTAGGAGTAGACGGTACTATTTGCCTCTGGAATCGATTAGGAGAACAAGTGGCTAAACTTAAGGGATCTCAGAGTACATACATTATTGTACAGTTCAGTCCCGATGGACAGCAGATAGCTACTTTGGAAAAAAATGGGGTTCCTCGCCTTTGGGATCTATCTAGACAACAGACTGCACAATTCAAGGAGCATCAGGGCAAAATCTTGGATGTGCAATTCAGTCCTGATAGTCAACAATTGGCTACTCTAGAGAAAAACGAGGAAGACCGTGTTGTCCATCTATGGAACAGATTGGGCCAGTTAGAGAATATGTTACAGGGAGTGCAGGATGATGTCCTGAATGTACAGTTTAGTCCTGACGGTCAACAACTGATAGCTAAACGAGAAGATGGTAAAGTCCAAATTTGGAATAGTTCGGGACAGCAGGTAGTACTATTGCAGGTGCAGCAAGGAAAGATTACTGACGTACGCATTAGTCCTAACGGACAGCAACTCATCACACTAGAAAATGATGGAAATGCTTATTTATGGAATAGATCAGGACAAAAAGTGAACGAGCTGCGGGGACAAAAGGGAGAAATTTGGGATGTGCAGTTCAGTCCAGATGGACAGCAATTAGCTGTCTTGGAAACCAACGGTACTGCTCGTCTTCTGAATAGGGCAGTACAGCAGATAGGGCTATTAAAAGGTTCGATTACTGACCTGCAATTTAGTCCAAATAGTCAGTATTTAGCTACCTTAGAAACAGATAGTACAGTTCATTTGTGGAATAGATTTGGACAGCAAATAGCTCAACTTAAAGAAAGTCGAATAAATAATAACGACGAAGATCACGAAGACAAAAATAAAAAAATATGGAAAATCAAATTTAGCCCAGATAGTCAGTACATAGCTACCCTTGGGGAGGGGATCGTTATCCTCTGGGATTTATCAGGAAAGCAAGTAGCAGAATTTAAAGGTCACGAAGGATCTGTCGTTGATGTACAGTTTCACCCCAAAGGGCAAAGTCTAGTCATTCGAGGGCAAGATGGAATCGCACGACTCTGGACAGTAACTGGGCAACAAATAACACACTTTAGAGAACATCAAGGAGCAGTAAAGGACGTAAGATTTAGTCCTGATGGGCAGTACATTGCTACAGCAGGTGAGGATGGCACAGCTCGACTTTGGGATGCATCTGGACGGCAAATAGCACAATTTAAGGATCATCAGGAAGCTGTAACCAATGTATCGTTTAGTCCTGACGCACGGCAATTAGTAGCCAGACAAGCAGATGGTACTGTTCGATTGTGGGAAGTAAATAGTTTAGATCAACTACTGGCGCGAGGCTGTAAGTGGCTTTACTACTACTTCAACAACCCAAAGGTTAATCTAGAACAAAAAGACCATCAATTAGAGTGTTCAAAGAAATAAATGATCCAAAAGCTGGGATACTGAGATAAAGAATTA
>JAQYWP010000563.1 GCA_029379285.1 Rhizonema sp. PD38 | reverse complement strand
AAGGAAGTTCAACATTGCAATTACTGGCGGACGAGATAATTCAGTTCATGCTGAAATCAACGACTTAGGTTTCGTTCCTGCCTTTAAAAACAGTGCTGAGTACCCAGTTCTGACATTTGGCTTCAACATCCTCGTCGGTGGCTTTTTCTCTGCCAAACGTTGTGAAGCGGCTATTCCTTTGAATGCTTGGGTACCACCTGAAGATGTCGTAGCAGTATGTAGAGCTATTTTGGAAGTTTATCGCGATCACGGCTTACGTGCTAATAGGCAAAAATCTCGTTTAATGTGGTTGATAGACGAATGGGGTGTAGAAAAGTTCCGTTCGGAGGTGGAAAAGCAATTAGGTAAGCCCTTATTGTCTGCTACAGAACAAGACGAAATCAACTGGGAAAAACGCGACCATATCGGGGTATATAAACAAAAACAATTTGGCTTGAACTACGTAGGGTTGCACATTCCTGTTGGACGGTTGTATGCTGATGATATGTTTGAACTTGCTCGTCTGGCAGAGGTTTACGGCAGCAGTGAAATTCGGCTTACGGTAGAGCAAAACCTGATTATTCCCAACGTACCAGACTCGCAATTAGCAACATTTTTAACTGATAATTTACTGACTAAATTTAAAATTCAGCCCGAACCTCTGACGCGATCGCTAGTTTCTTGTACAGGCTCACAATTTTGTAACTTTGCCCTCATTGAAACTAAAAACCGCGCTTTGGAAATGATTAAAGCGTTAGAAGCAGAGTTGAAACTGACTCGTCCAGTACGAATTCACTGGACAGGATGCCCTAACTCTTGTGGACAGCCTCAAGTCGCAGATATTGGCTTGATGGGAACCAAAGCTCGCAAAAATGGCAAAGCCGTAGAAGGGGTTGACATATATATGGGGGGCAAAGTAGGCAAAGAAGCACATTTGGGAACTTGTGTCACTAAAGGCGTTCCCTGCGAAGACTTGCAACCAGTATTGCGTTCCCTCCTAATTGAACACTTCGGCGCACGTTTACCTGAAGCAATCATCACACCTAACAACTAACATTTCAATTTCTAATTTAGGAAACCTTAATGATCAAAGGCTTACTTTCATTTAACGGTCGTTACCGCATCTTACACCTGACTTGGTTTGCCTTCTTTCTCACATTTATATGTTGGTTTAACTTTGCGCCGTTTGCCACAACCATTGGCACAGAATTACATCTGGAGAAAGCGCAAATTTCAACACTAGCTATCTGTAACGTGGCTCTGACGATTCCAGCGCGAATTATTATTGGTATGCTGCTGGATCGCTTCGGTCCAAGGATTACTTACTTAATTCTGCTTATCTATGCTGTCGTACCGTGTTTAATTACAGCAACAGCGCATGACTTCAATCAATTGGTTTGGGGTCGTCTGTTAATGGGAATTGCCGGCTCAGGGTTTGTCGTGGGAATTCGCATGGTATCCGAGTGGTTCCCACCCAAAGAAATTGGCAGCGCTCAAGGAATTTATGGCGGTTGGGGTAACTTTGGTGCTGCGGCTGCTGAGTTTGGATTGCCAATAGTCGCATTAAGTACAGCTTTTTTAAGTGGAAATGCGACAAACTGGCGTTTGGCGATCGCCTTAAGCGGTATTGTTGCCGCTCTTTATGGTCTGTTTTATTACAATAATGTTCAAGACACGCCTACGGGAAAAGTTTACAAGAAACCCAAGAAAAACGGTGCGATGGAAGTGACTAGTGTTAACAGTTTTGTGGCACTGTGTCTCTCGAATTTGGGATTGATTCTAGGTTTGGCTTTGCTAACTTGGCGTTTGGCTCAACCAAAAATTCACTTCATCAATCAGTCACAAATGTACGTTGTGTGGGTGCTGTTAACAGGATTGTATGCTTTCCAAAGCTACAAAGCGTGGCAAGTTAACCGGGAGATGCTGGCTGGAAGAAAAGTTTACCCTCCATCTAAACGCTATGAATTTCGCCAAGTTGCTCTGTTAAATTTTACCTATTTCAGCAGCTTTGGCTCAGAATTGGCTGTCGTTTCCATGTTGCCGACTTTCTTTGAGAACACTTTTACTCTCAATCATGTAACGGCTGCATTAATTGCTTCGTCATATCCACTGTTAAACTTTATTTCTCGTCCTAGCGGTGGCTACATCTCAGATCGCCTTGGTAGCCGGAAGTGGACTTTGACAGTCACGACAGCCATCATCGGCTTTGCTTATCTGAATATGAGCCTGATTCGTAGTAACTGGGCTATACCACTTACGATCACCGCCTGCGTATTATGCGCCGCCTTTGTCCAGGGAGGATGCGGTGCTACATTTGGCATGGCTCCTTTAATTAAGAAAGAAATTACTGGTCAAATTGCTGGTAGCGTCGGTGCTTACGGTAACTTAGGCGGTGTGGTTTATCTGACAGTTTTCAGTTTAACCAATGCAGTGACACTGTTTCAAACGATGGGAGTTACAGCACTCATCTGCTCTTGCTTGTGTACTTTCTTCCTCAAAGAACCAAGAAATTCCTTTGCCAGTGAGGATCTCACTGAATCACAGGGATTGGTAAACCAAAATGTCATCCTAGCTGAAGAATAGGATTCCGAAGTGCGGCTACTCACTCAGCTATGAAAGAAATTAGGTAATGCCCAATAGCATTAGATATGAATCTAAAGCTAAAAGGCATTGCCCACCTTAAAAAATCCAAAACTTTGCACAACTTATTAAAGATTTCTTTTTTAAACCCCCGAAAATTGCAAATTTTTTTATTAACTCGACCAATATAGCAATTCTAAACCATCCTTAAAATTCTCTCTTCTTTTTTTTTCTTAGCGCTCTTGGCGTCTTAGCGGTTAATAATTCTGACAACTTGCTATTTAAAGTAAAAATTTAGTAACAAGTATTGACTTACTTAAAGTAACAGAAATTTTCAGTTATTTACAGCAATACATATAGATGATGAACACTGCCTTTATAATGAACCGCCAAGACGCCAAGGTAAGAAAGAAAAGTTCATGAACAGATTGCTGTAGACCACAATAAATGCTTCTTTGCGCCTTTGCGTGAGAACCCAGTATAACCACCATGACTGAATCTACCAAAACATTATGTCCCTATTGTGGAGTCGGCTGTGGATTAGAGGTTTCCCCACCTGCACAACAGGGAAAACAAACTAATCGAGATAGCCAAGGAAATCCGATTTGGCGAGTGCGGGGAGACAAAGCACACCCATCCAGTCAGGGTATGGTTTGTGTTAAGGGCGCTACGATAGCTGAGTCTTTAGATAAAAATAGACTGCGTTACCCAATGGTACGAGACTCTTTGGATCAGGAGTTTCGGCGTGTTAGTTGGGATGAAGCTTTTAATATTATCGTTAAACGCATTCAAACCGTGCGCTACACTCAGGGACCAGAAGCAATATGTATGTATGGCTCCGGTCAGTTTCAAACTGAGGACTATTACATAGCTCAAAAACTCATGAAAGGGTGTCTGGGTAGTAATAATTTTGATACAAATTCTCGCTTATGTATGTCCAGTGCGGTAGCTGGTTACATTCAAAGCTTTGGTTCAGATGGTCCTCCCTGCTGCTACGATGACTTAGAGTTAACCGACTGTGCGTTTTTAATTGGGACCAATACGGCTGAATGTCACCCCATTGTTTTCAACCGATTGGAGAAGTACCACAAAAAGAACCGCAAAGTCAAAATGATTGTGGTCGATCCGCGTCGCACACAGACTGCAGAAGCAGCTGACTTACATTTAGCTATTCGTCCCGGTACAGATATCGACTTATTGAATGGCATTGCGCATTTATTAATGCGCTGGGGCTATATAGATGTCGGCTTCATCGACGACTGCACCAGTCACTTTCCCGCATACGCTGAGGTGATTCGGCATTATTCCCCAGAAGTCGTGGCTCCTTGCTGTGGGATCAGTATTCAGGATTTAGAAACAGCCGCTCGGTACTGGGGTGAATCTGAACGAGTCCTTTCCCTGTGGTCAATGGGTGTGAATCAATCATCAGAGGGTACAGCTAAGGTAAGAACTATTATTAATTTGCACTTAATGACCGGACAGATAGGTAAGCCAGGGACAGGACCTTTCTCTTTGACAGGTCAACCAAACGCGATGGGCGGACGGGAAACCGGAGGTTTACCTCACTTGTTACCTGGTTATCGGACAGTGAAAAATGCCCAGCACCGAACGGAAGTTGAGAAGTTCTGGGGAATCAAGCAAGGACAGATTTCGCCTCATCCTGGTCTCTCTATTTGGGAAATGATAACTGCACTGGAAAATAACAGTGTGGGGTTACTCTGGATTGCTGCTACCAATCCCGCAGTCAGTATGCCAGATTTGGAGCGGACTAAGAAGGCTTTGCAGCGATCGCCTTTTACGATCTATCAAGACGCTTATCACCCGACAGAAACTACAGCTTACGCTCATGTCCTACTTCCTGCAAGCCAGTGGAGTGAGAAAACAGGTGTGATGACAAATTCTGAACGGATGGTCACTTTATGTCCGGCATTCCGCATTCAACCAGGTGAAGCCAAAGCAGATTGGGAAATTTTTGCAGAAGTTGGACGTCGGTTAGGCTTTTTACAAGAGTTTGCCTTTGCTAACTCAGGAGAAGTTTATGCTGAGTTTGTCAAACTGACTGGCGATCGCCCTTGCGACATGACAGGGATCAGTCACGACCAACTAGTACAAGGTCCAATACAGTGGCCCCACCCCTTAAAAAGTGCTGAGTACCGAGTCCTGAGGAGCCAGCGCCGTGCGGAGAGAAGTCGTAAGGAGGGTTTCCCTCCGGACGAACTACGTTCGGTTCCCCAATGCCAGATGCCTGCGACGGGAAACCCGTCTTCTCCTGACGGAGACGCTCCGCGAACAGCACTGGCTCCCGTTGAGGCGACTGGCGTTGCTGAGTTAGAACAAACAGAAGAAAAAAACATTCTATACCTCAACTCAAATCAGGACTCACTCAGGACTCAACTCAGCACTCAGCACTCAGCACTCAGGACTGGAAAGAGGCTTTACACCGATCTCCGTTTTCATACTCCTGATGGACGCGCTCGATTTGCGGCATACCACTCACGGGGACTAGCAGAACCACCAAATCCTAATTATCCTTTTATATTGACAACTGGACGAGTTTACGGACACTGGCACACTCAAACACGTACTGGTCATATTGAAAAAATCCGTGTCATGCATCCGCAACCGTTTATTGAGATTCATCCTCGCGACGCGGCTACGTTGGAAATTACAAATAACATGTTAGTAGAAGTGCGATCGCGTCGGGGAAAAGCTAAATTTCCGGCGCTCGTAACCAAGGCGATCGCTCCTGGTACAGTATTCGTCCCCATACATTGGGGTGCATTGTGGGCAGATAATGCTGAAGCCAACGCTCTTACCCATCCTGAATCTTGCCCTGATTCCGGACAACCGGAATTAAAAGCCTGCGCGGTGCAGCTTGTACCTGTGGGTGTCGAGTTAACAATTAGTAACTATCAACTACTACCCTCAGAATGTTAAGCTGCTAAATACTGGGGATACGATACAGATTTCGTTCTCTTAGCTATGGCAGCAATGAAACAGAAGAAGAAACCGCCCTTTAAATACAACAAAGGGCAAATCAGTAATGCGTTGACGAACAGTAACTTACAGCAGAGGCTACTTCAATTGCTATCTTCAATCAACCTCATAGATTAATCTATGGGGTTTTTACTTTTGCATTTGACTTTTCAATAAAAACTGGGGGGCAAGGCAGATGAGGAAACTACTAAAGCGAATTGCACAAACGCTCAAAGATGAAAACTTCATGCACGTGATTGAAAGTATAGAGGTAATAGTTTCCAAAGTTCTCTCAATTTTTTTGGTCTTGGTTATTTTAGTAGTCATTGTGGATTTGGGGTTTTTTCTAGCTAGAGAGTTATTTATTCCGAATCATGGTTCATTTAACTCAAAACTATTGAATATTTTTGGACTATTTTTGGAAGTTTTGATTGCTTTAGAAATTTTAGAAAATATTACG
>JAQYWP010000562.1 GCA_029379285.1 Rhizonema sp. PD38 | reverse complement strand
ATATTATCAGGAATTAATTAATAATATAACAATGAAGAATTTTTCATATATAGTTGGAGCAACAATTGATATCCAACAGGGATTAATTATGTGGATAAGAAAAATTGGAGAGTATTTGAACCTCTACTACCAAGGAGATAAGGAAAACGCTAAAAATACCACGTTTTTCAACTGTATGTCGAAGGTGGAAGTACTTGATGAGCTTTTAATAAGCAGACGCGATGATTTTAGAGGCGTAAAAGATACTCAAGGAATACTACAGTCCGCGTGCATCATTGAAGTAGCATAAATATACATCAATGACCAAAGTTATACAGGCTTGGCAATCGAAAGTCTCACCAACGCACCGTGGAATACGATCACCCATCCACAACCGGAAACCAGAAAAGGGAGTGCTAGCTCGTTAATTGAAGAATTGGTACGTGAGAGTCAACGCCTCCAGTTTAATGGTATCGTTAAAGCAATGACAATACCCAGTGTTCGTCCATTCTATAGAAAAGTCGGATTTATAGAAACGGACGGTTCGGGAGAAATGATACTTACTCCTGATGCAGCACTCATTGTTTTTAACAAGACAGCAGCAATTAAGGGAAGTCCACCATGACACAGGAAATTAAAAAACTAAAAACTACAGAAGAACTACTCCAATGGCAAGAGGAAATGTATGAACTAGAAAAATACGCTTTCGCGGGGATCATGTCAGAGTCAGAACAAGAACGGCGAGTCAACAATCTCCTAGATAAAAACTATTACCACCGTCATCTAGAAAAAGTGCGCCAATGCAAACAAAAACTATTAGAAGACCTTGCATACCTCGAACAACGCGAACAGTTACTACTAGTAGAAATCGATAAACAATCCCAATCTTCATCCTCAACCGACTCAAACAACCAACATTAATTAATAAATTAAGTCTCAAAACCAAACCCTTGGTTGACAAAACAATAATAGTTTGTCTACAGTAGTAATTTTTAAGAATTAACTCCTGGTTCGCCCTCTTCTTTAACTCTTCAAAAAATGGGCGAACCGGAAGTAATAAATTCCGGATACAAGCCCCTTAATATTTCTTTAAACCAGTTGAAGAGTGGAAGCCAGAACCAGAAAGGGTAGTCCGTACTGCGGACACCCCTCGCCACAAAGGTGACAATGTAGTGCAATTTCCCTCAACAGAAAAATTATCAGCATCTGTGATAGGTTAAGCTTTTATGTATTTTGTCAATACCTTCAAGGAATGATAAAAAACTTCTTGATCATGATAATAGCTAGTTTAAATTGTTAATTTTTGTGAATTGAGTGAACAAACTGTCCACCCAAACCTGTGCTGTTCGCTGCTACTAAATCCACATCTTCAAGCTGTGGTAGGCTTTTAGTGCCTCCCACTCAGCAAGTGTCAGTTCGTCAAAGGGCATGTTTAGCAGCTGATCAATGTCAGGGAATATAGAATCTGTGTCAGCTACCAACAGTCCGCTCATAACTATAACCAGCAGTTCTGCTTCACTTTGCGTATTGCATCTAAGGCGATCACTATTGTAATTAGACGGTGCTAGGGGTTTAGCACAACCCACTAAGAAGACAGATTGTGGTTACTCCTGGATCGCCCATCCCATCCTTATCAGGCGTTTTGTAAAGTTTTGTGAAAAGTCCTTGTAGAAGTGCGAGCATCCTGAACCAAGGTCAGACACCCGCAGTCTTTGGCAGCGCGATACGGATGCGCGGCGTGGCCCTCGGGCATCGCACTTGCTGTCATCAATATTCAAGCACATTGCTCCCGCTGACAAGCCGTCCCTTGCAAGCGAGTGCAAGTCATGGTTGATGGGGTGCTACTCCTTACTGAACGGAACATAAAACTGATATTTATCAAGGCATAATATCTTGACAATTCCCTTGAATAGGGGCACTAGGCAACTGAAAGCCTTGATTACCTTGGCTATCAACAATAGAGAATGCGTAAGCTTGGAAAACACCACCATTACTAACGGCTCTGCACAAACGACGCAGTGCAAGTGTCTTGGCACCGTTACCACTCTGACGGAAAAGGAAGTAGTTGGGACCAATTGTCACGAACTTAGTCATTGCCCCAGTGTCCGGGTTAAAGTATGTAGCTAGGGGTACTTTTGCGGCGATCGCTATACCAGAATCAGCATAGCCGATTGCTCCATTCGTTTTCATAACTGTATTGACAACACCTGGGCTATAAGAACCAAACAGATTTAACGGTGACACTGGAGTTACATTATTATCGTCGCCTGTGTTAAAAGGATCGCTACTGATCTTAAACTGTGGTCCTGCTGTGATCACATCTGTTTGAGAATTTGCCGTTAATGAAGCTGGAGTAACAATAATATCAGTCACTCGACGCTGAGGAATACGTGTGCCGTCACTAAAATTGTATTGACGAATTGTTTCACCTGTTAAAGAGTCACTACCAGTTGTGATATTGCCGATGAATAAGCTTGGTACATTATTACACAGTGAAACGACTCCAGATTGGAGAGTATCAGTCGTTCCGCTACTATCCCCACGCGCTACTCGTATGATAGGTAGATCTGGACCGACTTCTAAATTTTGATTGACTACCTGACTCCAGTTGGTTAAGTCACCTCTAAGGATTTTGCAACCCGTCTCCCCATTGATCGTCACATCGAACTGTGGTGAATCAGGATAAATCGGATCATTCGGTACGTTGTAAGGGAATGCGATCGCGCTATCTAGAGGACTAACAGCCACAGTCGGAACGACAACTCCCAATGAATCCGTCACAACAGCAGGAGGTGCACCCAAACCCGTAGAATCGCTGGACACAAAATCCACCGTTCCATTTGCCAGAGCAGTACGACCCGCTCCGCTACCGGTAACAGTATACCGCACAGAATCTGTTGAACCGAGAAGATCTCTGAGTCCAGTACCACTAAAGCCATTAAAGTTGCTCAAGAGTAAGGAAGTGATGGTACTCGAACCTGCACCCCGAAGGATTGATTTTGTTGGTGGAGTTTTTGGCTGATATACCTGAGCAGATGCTTTTGGCACACAGGAGTGTACAAACACGGCACTTGATGCTACGACAGATACACTTACGGTTTTAGCCCAACGATTCAAATTAAATGACATGGTAATTAGCAGTAATTTGTTCTATTAATAAATGCTTATACCATATTCTTTCACTGCGAAAAAAGTACGCAAGCTCTGTCTATTAAATATCTTTTTTGGAGCTAAAAGAACTCAAGTTTCTTAACTTTTCACTTCTTTTGGATTAGTTAGATCTTTTTTCACCTGTTTAGTGTATTTTTTAAATAAAAGCTTCTTCCTCTGTTCCTACCCAAAAGGCTGGGACACCCACACCGACTTTTGTTCAGTTGACCTGAAGTTAAGCGGCTGGGCTTTCTATTTTCAACAGATGAGTCTGAATACACTTGTGAGAAAACAGGTGCATCTTAGCTGACTAATTATAGGCAAATAACCTATTCTCTGCTTTATAAACGTCAACTATTAGTTACATCTTTAACGAATTTGATGAATACAAACGAATCCGATCATAAAGGGATGGTAGTATGTATCTATTGTCGTTACAATGCTAATCCTGTAGGGGTGAAAAACTGCTTAAAGTGCGGTAAGCAGCTTGTAATGACTTCTCTCCCTGCCAGTAAAAAAGTTGGTAAGATAGATACCTTCGCTTGGGGATTTTTATTCCTAATTGCTGTAAGTTTCTTGATTTTTGGTGCTTTCGGCTACTATTATGGGCGGGAACTGCGACCTTCCACATTAGGCCGCAATGAGAAAAGCTCAAACAGCGAGAGTTACTCAGACATCCAAGTTTACGATTCCATGAAACAAGTCCCAAATGTACCAGAAGGTACATTTAATTACAGTGGTGCTATGGCTTTTGCACCTCTAACTGCTCATGGCACACATCAGGCTATCAATCAAGCTCACCCCAATTTTTATCTGCGCTACACTCCCGCTAGGAACAATAACCCCGGTACTTGGACGGCGATGAGTATTGAAACATCAGGTAGCAAAGGCGGATTTTCAGGAGAGCAAACGATAACCGTGACTATAGAAGCCCAATCGCATTAGTGCGATTGCTAATCTTGTAGGGACTATATAGTAATCTGGCGTTGCTGAACCAAAATATGAATCAGGCGATCGCCTCAAGCTTGCGGGCGCTATGCGCCCGCAGCGCCACTGAGCCATACTTAAGATAATGTATTACTAATCTAATTGAATACTTAAGCATTTCTTCGGATTTAGAGTAACAAAAAGTTTTACGATGTAGTCGAGCTAAATAATGCCTTAAAAATTATCATTATCAAGTTATCAGAAAGATTTCAAGTATTTGCAACTAGACAATATGTAACAAATATTTTTTATTACTGTGAAGCGGGTGGTGGTGATGCCCTTGGCCACGGCTTAAGCTGTATTGCCCATTTTTGGATCCACCTCACGCTCATCGCATTGCTCCCTATTCCTGTTGCGTTGGTCGGAGCAAAATTTCATTTACGTTGACGTGAGGCGGTTGGGTGACGGCATAGGCGATCGCCCGTGCAATATCTTCCGGTTGCAGTGGAGTGACGGCTTTGAACCTGGCTTCGAGTGCCTGTTTCGCAGCGGGATCGCTGATGTTGTCAACAAATTCGGTGGCAACCAGACCAGGTTCAATAATGGTGACGCGAATATTGTGTTTGTGAACTTCGAGCCGCAGAGCTTCTGAAATCGCATTCACGCCCCATTTGGTGGCGCTGTACACACCCATGCCCGCCCGTGTAATCCGTCCGGCAACGGATGAAAGATTAACCACGTGCCCAACGCCTTGTGCTTTGAAGATAGGCAAAACCGCATGAGTCGCATACAACAATCCCAAAACGTTCAGGTCAAACTGTTGCCGCCACTCTGCTGGATTGGCATCCTCAATCGTTCCTAATGCTGCCATGCCCGCATTATTCACAAGAATATCGATGCTCACCACCCGATTCCCAAGACCCCACAAGATCTTGCTGAACATTGCTGCATCAATTACCGATTCATAACTTCTGGTAGTCTCTACCCTTGGGAGTTTGAGCGAGATGGGCGAGCATTTCAGGTGAGAGTTGATGGATCGCTCATCTTTAATGATAGCGATTTGATTCTAGCGGCAGTATTGGCAGGACAAGGAATTGGGTATCTCTTTGAGGATCAAATTGTCGAGTTTGTGGCTCAGGGTCAGTTAATTCAAGTCTTGGCAGAGTGGTGTCCAAGCGTGCCCGGTTACTATCTCTACCATCCAAATCGCCGTCAAATTCCACCCGCATTAGCTGCACTGATTGATGCGCTGCGAATTTAATCAGATAACGAGCAACATTAAGGTTCGGAACCTAATGGGACTTAGCATTCTGACTGGAATAAAATGCAGAACCTTGGTTGCAGCCTTTCAGGCTGCAACCGCCTCGAAGAGTAACTTTGGGTACAACTCTAGTTGATAAAGGTTCTGCATTTTATTTTGTCTCCGTCCCTTAGCATATTGCCAAGAAATAAATGCCCTGCCTACTTGGGGAATATTGCGCGAAGCTCGTGCGCCCTTGTAAGCTTCCCCCGGCGAGCTTCGCGCGAAGCGTCTCTAAATACATATTTTCTTCTTTTTTCATAAATAAATTTAGGGGCTTTAAACCCTGTGGCATCGGGCAAACCAAAAATTTTTCTTTCTTTCAGCATAGCTGCCCTCTGCCCTCTGCCTTTCTTCGGTAATAGCAATTGCAGTTTGAGATTTTCCGCGATTTTTTGGCTCACCCTCCGAGTTCGTCAGTCCCCTCGGGGGTTCTGCCGCACACGTGGCTGACTCAGGAATGAAGATTAAATAAGATCCATAATTATGGGATCTGCGGCACTGCTGTATAATTCCATTGCGGCAAATAATCGTCAAATACAATCTCCATCATCTGCTTAAATTCATCTGTGACCTTGCGACCAGTCTTGTATATGCCATCTAAGATCGTTGTAAACACCTGAAGCCCTGACTTTGTCT
>JAQYWP010000561.1 GCA_029379285.1 Rhizonema sp. PD38 | reverse complement strand
TTTACGAGAAGCAAAAAAGGTTTGCGCTGTCTTGATATCTTGCGATCGCAATTCTACCCACTCGCCATTAATTTCCACTAAAGGGCTATTCAAAGCCACAAGTCTGTCAAACTCTGCTTTGGAAATAGTCTGTCCACCGATCGCCAAATCCCACTGAAAATTCAGCAAACTTTGTAAACCCAAACGTCCCTGCTTTTTTTTTGGTGTTTGTGCCGTGATTTTCAAACCCAAACGGTTTGCCCATCCCTCGCGGTTTGCCAAACTCGGAGGCAAAACTACGCCCAAACCATTATCTTCAAACCGCCACGCTACAGATTTGATAAACTCATAAGCTTGTACAGGAGTGAGGGTGCTGACGCACGGATCTGCCGTTTCTAAATCGAGTGCAATGAGCGGGTACAATCGCGAAGCTAATCCTAAACCCCGTAAAAATGTTTCTTGAGGACTGTCAATGGTTCGATTTTGATAAACTAATCGTTCAACTGGGTTGTTCCAAATCGTAGTTGCATTTACCAAAAAATTGGGATTGTCAGTGGCTTGCAGGAAGTACGCTAAAGTCCAATTTGTTTGCCCTCCCTCTGGAACACGCAATTCAAAACAGACGCGAAACAGGTGAGTCCCCGCTATTTGGTATTGTAAAGGCATAGTCCAAGCCTTTAACGCCGCCTCCAATCGTTCCACCCCAAAAGGATCGGCATTGACTGTGTTTAATGTAGCTGTTAAAGAATGCAACCACTGACGCACTGCTGATGGTAGAGACGCCATGACTTTTGTTTCTACCAAAGATTGGGAACCCTCCATCATTCTTATTTGAGCATCTATCGTACTGTTCAGAAATCCCAGCAGTAATTCTTGGGGTTCAATGGGAAAATTTATATACACAGGAGAGGAGGGAGTAAGAATTTCTTCATTCTCTATTCTCTTTTGATACATCCGGCAAGCTAGTGGCATTAACTGAGAAAATTTTTCTACACGAGTCCCATCCAATGCGCTATCAAGAAGTGTTTGCCATTTTGCGATGATGGAATTATCTGTTTGTCGTTGAATTGTAGGTAAAAATTTACACCTAGAAATTAAATCTAAGCTCCAACGGGCAATCTGCACCCAGAAACGTAAATCTCCTGCCAAAAAGTTACCCTCGCCGTTAGCGTTACCTAATGGTAAAGATGTCAGAAATTTTACGGTTTCTTCAGGGTTGAGATAAATACCATTCACTTGCCAAGGGTGTAGATATTGTGTGTATTTTGCTTGTCCTGATGTTATGTCCATATCTACTGTCGCAGAATGCACCGGAGATATTACTATTCCGTCACTGCTGTCTTGAATAGAAGTTGGCAGAGCAATTATTTGATTATGAGTTGGTATGTCATTATTAGGACTTGCAATGCGTGTTCGCTCTGCTATCATGTCGTCATGATGCAAATATTCCAGCAATTCTACTGCTGTCATTGTCATCGGGTGTAGTAGTACATCTGTTGATGAACTTTTATTGGAATTCGTTCCCCGCCAAATTTCTCCCCAAACAAAGAAAGAATCACCGTGATTTTGTGGTACCCAACTACCGTGTAAAAGAGCCATTTGCTAACTACTCAAATATTCAAAAGACTAAAATCTTGAAATTACTTATTTTTTGCAAGTAAAAAATCGTAGCAATTCATTTGAGCGGGATTTTTTACAAAAAAAACAATCGAAAGTTATCAGCTAAAAAATATACATAACCTTTAAATAAACAACCACGAATTAACATGATGACGAAGAAATCTAAATGATTACTAAATAATCTACTTCTAAGGTTTAAATACCTTTGTTGTTGGCAAATACCAAAGAGAGCGAAAAGTTGAACTTTCGCTCAAACATTCCGAGTCAGTGCAAGTATCTTTGCATTACTATTTTTATTGTACAACCTAGACTGCGTTCTTGAAGCATAGGGATAATAGTGCTTCTCTAAAAGACGCTAAGCGATCGCGCTCATTAAAAGTTCGTCTTGGTTCGTTAAGTGACGAGAAGTTGCGAGCCCTGTTTCCAAACAGATGCAAACTTTGGGGACAGAAACTTACTCCACACTCATTAAAAAGCTTGAAAGACAAGAAGTTAGGCTGCTTTTGGTAGTAGCCTTAGAGAGCGCCGTGATCTTCTAGCCCCTAAAACCCAATACGGTTCAGATAAGAAGTTGACTCGTGAAGGTAAGCAGGGGAGGCAGGGGAGGCAGGGGAGGAAAGAATTGATAGACAATTAGTTCTTCCCCCCCCTGCTTCTCTACTACCCCTGCTCAAGAACAGCCTGCCTCAACGAATAAATTCGCGATTCTGAACGGTATTCCCCTAAAACCAGGTTTGATTGCCAGAACTCTATAAGCATTTATCCTCAAGTGCTGAGGCAAGCTAACATAAATTTGTCACTCGTAATAATTGCGTGCCAAAATCTGTTTTTCATTTGAATCACATACTTGGAAAAAAAAATGTATAGGCTCTTCAAAAGCTTGTCTCTACACAGTGTATTGAATACAGATGAGAATTTTAGATTTTTATCGTCAAATTGTCTATTCTACGGCTTTTACCAACTGAACGAACGTCGAGGTAGTATAAATACTTATTTGACCAGCATCTTGGGCATCGGCTCAAAAAGTGAATTGTGTTAGACTTCTATTATAAGTAAAAGTATGAAACAACAGAATCTTGACAATTTAAGTAAATCAAGTGTGGGGGTTACCCCCGCTCTTGGCAAGAAGCATTCGGTGCTTGACGAGGCAAGAAGAATTTTTAATTTCGCTTCGCGTTACTAGTTGTTTATCTTTGTATGCAATTTCAACCAGCAATAGTGCATAAATGTTAGGATTGCCACAGAGCGAGAATAGCGAAGAAAGAAGGGAAAAAAATTGAATGGGAGAATTTGAGAAGTCAATATCCTTCGATGGAAGGGATATTCGACTGAAAGTTGGCAAACTAGCTCCCCAGGCTGGTGGGTCGGTGTTGATAGAATCTGGGGACACAGCAGTTTTGGTAACGGCTACGAGATCAACAGCTAGAGAAGGCATTGATTTTCTTCCCTTGACAGTAGATTACGAAGAAAGACTGTATGCTGCGGGTAGAATTCCTGGAGGAATGTTACGACGGGAAGGCAGGCCGCCAGAGAGAGTGACTCTCACCAGTCGTCTGATAGACCGTCCGCTGCGTCCTTTATTTCCATTATGGTTGCGAGATGACTTGCAAATTATAGCATTAACGCTCTCGATGGATGAACTAGTCCCGCCTGATGTACTGGCAGTTACTGGCGCGTCGATCGCTACCCTCATGGCTGGAATCCCCTTTAACGGACCTATGGCTGCAGTGCGGGTAGGCTTAGTGGGAGATGATTTTATTATTAATCCCACCTATGCAGAAATTCAAGCCGGAGACTTGGATCTGGTAGTGGCAGGTTCACCAGAAGGTGTGATCATGGTGGAGGCAGGAGCCAGTCAGTTGCCAGAAAGAGATATTATCGAAGCAATTGATTTTGGCTACGAAGCAGTGCAAGATTTAATCAAGGCACAGCAAGATTTCATTAAGGAAGTCGGGTTACAAGTGGTCTACGAAGAACCACCAGAACCAGATATGACCCTGGAAAACTACATACGCGATCGCGCTAACAACGATGTGAGGAAAATCCTCTCACAGTTCGAGTTAGATAAACCAAGTCGAGATGCCGCTTTGGATGTAGTTAAAGATACAATTAAAGCCGCAATTACCGAACTACCGGAAGGAGATCCGATCCGTGTTGCCGCAGCACAAAATAGCAAGGCAGTTGACAACACCTTCAAAGAAATCACTAAAAAGTTCATGCGCCGTCAAATCATCGAAGATAATATTCGAGTAGATGGTCGCAAGCTGAATGAAGTACGTCCGGTTTCTTGTTCTGTTGACATCTTACCCAAGCGAGTTCATGGGAGTGGTTTGTTTAACCGGGGACTTACCCAAGTGTTATCTACTTGTACTCTGGGAACACCGGGAGATGTACAATTCTTAAACGATGACTTGCAAGCAGATCAACACAAACGTTACATACATCATTACAACTTCCCACCTTTCTCTGTTGGGGAAACGAAACCGATGCGTGCGCCAGGGCGTAGAGAAATCGGTCATGGTGCGCTTGCAGAACGAGCGTTGTTGCCTGTAATGCCAACAAAAGAGCAATTTCCCTACGTGATTCGGGTGGTATCAGAAATCCTTTCTTCCAACGGTTCTACATCAATGGGTTCAGTGTGCGGTTCTACATTGTCATTGATGGATGCAGGCGTACCAATTTCCAAACCTGTTAGCGGTGCAGCTATGGGTTTGATTAAGGAAGGTAACGAAGTGAGAGTCCTGACTGACATTCAGGGGATTGAAGACTTCTTGGGAGACATGGACTTTAAAGTTGCTGGGACGGATACTGGGATTACCGCCTTGCAAATGGATATGAAAATTTCTGGTTTGTCCATGGACGTGATCGCCCAAGCCATTCACCAAGCCAAAGAAGCGCGGTTGCATATTTTGGATAAAATGCTCCAGACTATTGATAAACCACGCGACGAGATGTCACCTTATGCTCCACGTTTGTTAACCATCAAGATTGATTCAGACATGATTGGTCTGGTTATTGGTCCAGGAGGCAAGACGATTAAGGGAATTACAGAGGAGACTGGTGCGAAAATTGACATCGAAGATGATGGCACCGTGACAATTTCTGCTGTGGATGAAAACAAGGCTAAAAAAGCCCGTAACATCATTCAAGGTATGACGCGGAAGCTTAATGAAGGTGATGTCTACGTAGGCAGTGTGACTAGAATTATACCTATAGGTGCATTTGTGGAGTTTCTACCAGGTAAGGAAGGAATGATTCACATTTCGCAATTGGCGGACTACCGTGTTGGTAAAGTTGAAGATGAAGTTGGAGTTGGTGATGAAGTGATTATCAAAGTGCGAGAAATTGATAGCAAAGGTAGAATTAATCTCACCCGCTTGGGTATTCACCCAGATCAAGCGGCTGCGGCGAGAGAAGCTGCAACTGTGAATCACTAACTAGTAATGCTTTGTGGAATTCGCTCGTTCAAAAAGTTTTTATTCTAGGGTTGCTGACTGTTTTGAATGGTAGCTTAATTTCCACTTTCATTCTTATTAGCTCCCCGGATTTTAGATTTTAGATTGACCACAAATCTAAAATCTTCTTTTGTGTGACTTTGCGGTCCATAGTAGTCATAGATCATTTTTGGGAAAATTCCGCTTCATTTTTCTTTGCTCTAACACGGACATCAACGCGCGCACTCGTTTTCAAGGCGCTTGCTGATCCTGGCAGACGAGGAACTTTGCTGTGAAAGTTCATCTGTTTTGTTATTGAGAAAAAGAGCAGGACAGAATTTTCTCTTGAGCAGACTTTGCCTCAAAATGCTCCATTGAAAGTCGTTTAAGCCTTCTCAATTTTATAGCTCTATTGTCCGTTCTCGTTTAACTGTGTTCATCCTAACCTGGATTTCGCACTCACAGTTGAAAAATCTGGTGATCATTTGTACTAAAGACGGAGTATACAGGACAAATAACAGTCTTAACGGAAGATTTCTTGAATCATCAGGATCGGTATACTCAAATGTATGTTAAGTAATTGTAAAAGTACAATTAGTTAGCCTTAACATAAGCCTTGACAAAAAGCATTGTGAGTGCTAGGAGATTACCAGAAACTACTGCCCACGTCAGGATCACCCGTCAATCTTGGCAAAATGGCTTGTTAGAAGGAGAAGTTAGAGCAGGCGATTATGAGTGGCAATTTCAATGGCATTTTCGTCGGGGAGAATTGTTAGTTAAGCCGTCTCAAGGGCGAGCTCTGATTAAAGAACCTCTTGGTCGCTTCTTAGAACAACGAGATTACCAGCTTGAACCAGGTGGAGACTATGCTTTTACAATTCGAGCGGAACTATGAGTCAACTGCCCATACTTACAAAGAAGCGAAGTGTGGGCTTCCGATATCATATCATGTCCGGTAGCATAATCTTAATAC
>JAQYWP010000560.1 GCA_029379285.1 Rhizonema sp. PD38 | reverse complement strand
ACCTATGCGTTGCTGGAAGGGTTGCGGAAAACGACAATCGTTAAGGATCTAGAACGACATTTAGCGGAACGTGTGCCTGAACTGCATCGGATTCATGCGAGAGAGAAACGGCGTAAGCAAGTTCCATTGGTGATTCCGGAACCGGGCTGGAAATATGATGAGCCGATTTTGAGTAGCCACGCAACGGAGGCTGATGTTGCTCGGTTGAAAGAGATGGCGATCACGGCTGAACTTGATGAAGAGTTTGAGAAAGCTAAGCAATTGCTGCTGCAAATTGTTGAATTTTCTGAGGGCAGATCCCAACGAAGTGATGCTGTAGCTGCATTGGATCGGATTGAGCGGAAGCAGAACCGACGAACAATAATTGCTGAAGCTGAGCCAGTTAATTCATCCTCGACTCCCACCACTCCACCCACTCCCCAGACTCCCGGAGCTAAACCACCAGATGCTAAACCCACAACACCCCAATCAGCAGATCAGCAATCTATCGATGCTATCGCTCTCGACTCCGAGAAGGGTGTAGACTACCGCAAACTGCGCGACCTGCTGAAGGCGGGCCAATGGAAGAAAGCAGACCAAGAAACCCTGCTGGTCATGCTCAAGGCTGTAAACCGTGTCAGTAAAGATTGGCTCAATAGTAATAGCCTCAAAAACTTCCCTTGCAAAGATCTGAAAACCATTGATCAGCTCTGGGTCACGGCCAGCAACGGACACTTTGGCTTTAGTGTCCAAATGAAAGTCTGGCACGAGTGTGGCAGCCCTACAAGTTCAGGCAAGGACTGGGATCACTTTTGCGCCAGAGTTGGATGGCAACGGGATCTGCGGTATGTGAATTATTCCGGGCTTGACTTTAAGCTTAATCTTTCTCCCAAAGGAGAATTGCCGGTGATGGGGGCTGGGAGTGACTTTATAAATTGTTGGAGGTTAGGGGAAGGTTTTGGAGGGTTTGGGATCAGATATTGGTGGGATTGCAGGAATTACTCTTCTCTCGCGCAAAGACTTATGCAGTGTCGTACTAAACAGTTCTAGTATTTGAAGAGATTTTAATAGCGCTATTCCAACATCAACTCGCTCTTTTCCTTGAATTCAATGATCGCTGCTCCCAAGGCAGCACCTACCACCAGTTGGGCATCGTCGCCCAGGAATTGCGCGAGTATGACCAAGCCCGCAAGGACTACCAACAAGCCCTCCAAATCTTTATCGAAATCGAATTCGGCGATCGCTACTCCCAAGCGGGCACCTAAGCTGCTATGCAGCTTACAACTAGATGCGATCGCCCTTTGGCATAGCTTATAATGATGGGAGCGATCGCAGCCCACTCCAACCCCATGACCCAAATCAGCCTAACCGAAGCCCAGCAGCATCTCCCAGAACTGATCGCCAACCTCAAACCGGGCGAAGAAATCCAGATATGCCAAAATGAGCGGGCGATCGCCCGCCTGATCATCGAACCTCGAACAACCCGCAAACCTCGGCAACCTGGAAGCGCGATCGGAACATTCACCATCATTGCCGATGACGAAGAGCATCTAGAAGACTTTTGCGACTACATGCGATGAAGCTTCTCATCGACACCCATGCCTTCCTCTGGTTTGTCCTAAACGACTCCTCACTCAGTTCAATCGCTCGTGACCTGATCATTGATCCGCTGAATGATATTTTCCTCAGTCCAGCATCCCACTGGGAGATTGCCATCAAAATCAGCATAGGAAAATATCGAATTCCTGGTCAGTTTGAACATTGGATGAATGATCAAATTCAAATCAATGAACTGGCGATTTTACCCCTCGAAGTCGCTCATTCCGCTGCCGTCATAACGCTTCCTTTTCATCACAAAGATCCATTTGATCGGCTGCTCATCGCTCAGTCGCTTGTCGAGACTATTCCCATTGTCAGTGCTGATGTAATCTTTGATGCCTACGGCGTTACTCGCCTTTGGTAGAGTCCGTGAAATCCTTTTGAGCTTGGCGGCGCTCGCCCAGGAATTACGCGAGTTTGAACAAGCTCGCACCAACTTCCAATAAGCACTCCAAATCAAAATCGAATTCGGCGATCGCTACTCCCAAACCAGTACCTACAGCACCCTACGCTACAATAGCAAAAGCCTCCCATCTCTGGGGCGACAGTGCCATGACTCCACAACTCCAGCAAATCTTCCACAGCCTCAACGAACTTACCCAGTCAGAACGTTGGCAAGTATTTGACTACCTCGTCAACCAGCTCAAAAACGCTCTCACCCGTTCTGACGTCCTCGATCGCTCTGCCTCCCAACAACCCCCAAAACGCTCACCCCAGGAGATTTTTGCATCGACCAAAGGCAGTTGGAGCCACCAAACTCGTGACGAAATTGATGCTCAACTCGCATCCCAACGGCAACTAGACTGGGGCGAGTAAGCGAAAAGATGATGAAATATCTTTTCGACAGCAATATCCTGATTTACCACCTCAGGGGTAGCCTTAATCAGCGCGGTAGCGACCTGATTCTTGAAGGACTGACTGGAGAAGGAGCGTACTCGATTATCTCGAAAATCGAATTGCTCGGCTTTAATCAAACCCCTGCCGAAGAGCAACAAGCCAGACTATTCCTTTCTGGGCTACAGGAACTGGAACTAACCTCCGATATCGCCGAACAGACGATTCAACTTAGAAAAAACCACAAAATCAAGTTACCAGATGCTGCGATCGCCGCCACTGCGCTCATCCACCAGTTAACACTAATCACCCGAAACACCAGTGACTTCCTCAGAATTGCAGGGCTGGATATCATCGACCCCCTTACTTAACCAATACAAACCAATAAATCGTAGGGGCGTCCTTGCCCTCATCTTTTCCCTGGCATTCTGGATCGCCCTGCACGTTCAAAACCATCAGTGCAACCAGCCCTGTCCCGCAACGACTTCCAACAAGCTCTCCAAATCTTGATCGAATTCGGCGATCACCACTCCCAAGCTGTAGGGCGCGTTTCCTAATGCAACTACTACTCCATCGATAGATTTTTGGGAACGCACCATGCTCATGAATTCCTTGACGCCAGCGATCGCTATCGCCAAAATCCCAAAATCGGGTTAAAAACATGATTTTCTTATAGTACAAACGTTCACGTTGAAAGGGCTGGTTCTAGAACAATTCCGAAAGGTAGCTTGATTTCCGTATTCTCGGACAATGTTCCATCTAGTCTTTTCTTAGCCGTTCATTGGGGTTTGGGAGCATGCCCTTTGGGATTGGCGTAGACGCAGAGCGGTGAAGCAGCGCGCATGAGGCGTTTTCCCACGCCCAGGCGACTGTGTTAGCGCAGCGTTAGCGAGTCCTCGAGCGTCATCCGTTAGCGCAGCGTTAGCGAGTCTTCGAGCGTCAGGGCTTGCCCCAGGCATCGCCATGCGGAACTGATTTGTTACGGTATAAATTACAGCCTTTATCGTGAATGAAAATACGAGAAAACCGATTGTGACAGTGGGGGTGCGGAATGTAGGTTTTAACTTAATTTTACTTAGTGACGGGAACCAGACCAATACTAAGCGAGTCGATTGACTTTAACTAGCTGTTATCAACAGCTAGTTAATTCACCATTTGGTTGCACAAATCTAAGTATTTCCTGATATATTTCAGGTAAACTGGTACAAAATTTACTGATAATAACCAAGTGATGTGAAAAGATAAATGCTGTCAGTTCTGTAATCACAAAATTTGTTTAGCAAATGAACAAAAAATTTCTTCTGACCTTGCTTTCCACTCCTGTGGTATTCACATCTCTAATGTCTATGGTGGTGATGAGCCGACCAGTTCAAGCAGTCCAAACAGTAGATTCGACAGGAACTCATCTTAATTGCGTAGCTCATCCCCACACCGCAACCGCTCGCATGGTCTGTATAAAAGTTAGCAATAATATTCCTGTCGTTAAACCGACAACTGAAGTGAAAGTGGCGCAAGCCAATCCAAATCAGATCACCGAATTAAAATTCACAGATGCAGAAAGCGATGAGGCGATACGCTTGTTCGGCTGTGACTGTCCAAGGTGCATGAATTCGGTACGTCAGTTGCATGGTATGGCTCCTATGCCTGTCTAGTAGCTGATCGGGTGCGAAGTTTAATGGGTGTAGACTGACTTACTAGACGCATCGACAAAGGAGAAGTTCCACACAGTTGATGTGGCGGACTACTCAACTGACAATTGTATTTTTTTAGACAAAAGAGTCAACAAGTAAAAGCTAAAAGGAAAAAATCCTTTAACTTTTACCTTTTTTCAACGTTAAATTTTTTTGCAGAAATTATCCGCGTGGGTGTAGTCCTGATAAACTGCACACACCGCTAAGTATGAAAATGTGCTTTTTCTATACAATTTGCTCGCTCTTGTATTTTGGTGACCGAAGAAAGGCACAGGAGAGCGAGAATGCAATAGCTTTGCAGCAAATCTCTGTAAAATAATTTAAACTCAAGGTGAGAGCGATTATCTGCCGCCTGTGTTATGTCTTCTATAGATTCCTTACCGCCAAGTCTTGCCAAAATCGTCCAACGCTTCCAACGCGCTTCTGAACCCAAGCGACGTTACGAACAACTGATCTGGTACGGTCAGCGGCTGAATGAGTTTTCCGAATCTGATAAAATCTCGGAAAACAAAGTTGCTGGCTGTGTTTCCCAAGTTTACATTACGGCTGCCTTAGAAGATGGAAAAGTAATATTTCAAGGTGATTCTGATTCGCAGTTAACCAAAGGACTTGTTGGGCTTTTGGTCGAAGGGTTAAATGGACTGACTCCTACTGAAATTGTCCAACTGACTCCTGATTTCATTCAAGATACTGGTTTGAATGTCAGCCTAACGCCATCCCGCGCCAACGGATTCTACAATATTTTCAAAACTATGCAAAAAAAGGCGTTGGAATGTCAGTTAACAGCTAATAGTTAATGGTTAATTGTTAATGGAAAAAGTGCAATTAACCATTAACAATCAACAATCAACAATTAGCCACCAACAATCAACACTCAACAATTAGCCACCAACAATCAACACTCAACAATTAGCAATGTCAATCGATTTATTATCTGCATCTACCAGCAATCTAGGTGGAGTCATTCAAGAATATCTTTGGATTTGGGAAAACCAGCAAATTAGCGTTGTATATGAAAGTCTGGGCAAAGGTGAAACCCTTTTGTTACTGCCAGCTTTTAGTACTGTTTCCATGCGCTCGGAGATGGGCGAAATCGGCAAGCTGTTATCTCCCTACTTTCAAGTTGTCACAGTCGATTGGCCCGGATTTGGCGAATCTTCGCGTCTGAGTGTAAATTACAGCCCTGCGATGTATCACCAATTTCTCCGCGATTTTGTCACTTCTGTATTGCACACCCCAGTAACGGTAATTGCAGCAGGCCACAGTGCAGCTTATGTCCTGCAACTAGCACAAGAGATGACAACCGTATTTTCACGGATTGTGCTTGTAGCTCCTACTTGGCGTGGTCCTCTACCTACAATGAGGGCGAATAAACAGATTGCAGGGATGGTTAAAGAGTTAGTGCGATCGCCTGTTCTTGGTCAAGGTTTGTATAAACTCAATACCACACCGTCTTTCCTCAATTTTATGTATCGTCGTCACGTTTATGTTGATGCAGATCGACTCACACCAAGCTTCATCCAGCACAAGTGGCGCAATACTCAACAACCAGGAGCAAGATTTGCCCCAGCAGCTTTCGTAACAGGTAAACTTGATGCTGTAGACAACCAAGCCAATTTTCTGGCACTTGTTCGGGGTTTAACAGTACCACTTATGGTGGTTATTGGAGACTCCAGTCCGTCTAAATCTCGTGCCGAAATGGATGCTTTGGCGGCATTACCAGGAGTGAGAAGTGTAGTCATTCCCGGTTCATTAGGGATGCATGAAGAATACCCATCTGCTGTTGTCGAAGCCGTTCGCAATTTTTTGTGATCTACTTAAAAGTCGTCTTTCAATTATAAAGAGTTGTTTGGGAGCAATGCGATTTTGTGAGATGGATCCAAAAACGAGCGATCGCCACCACC
>JAQYWP010000559.1 GCA_029379285.1 Rhizonema sp. PD38 | reverse complement strand
TCATTAGTGATTTCCTTTAAAAAGAACGAATGACTTATGACAAATCATTAGAGAAATTTTGTACCCCCTTATTACAATGCAACATAAGATAGGAAGAGGGATTATATAATCTTATGTAAGTAATCAAATGAATTTGGGACAGCCATTAGGTTCAGTAATTCAAGGCTCTCTCACCGAGGGATTGGAAGTGCGATTGCACCCAGATATATCAGTAGAAGATATGCGGGTGGGCAAGTTTCTTGTTGTGCAAGGGGTGCGATCGCGTTTTTTCTGTATGCTGACAGACGTAGCATTAGGAATAGCCAACCAAAGAATCATTGCAAATCCTCCTAGTTGGGAAGACACTTTTTTGCGAGATATCTTAGCAGGAAGTAGTACATACGGGACTATTAATCTCGCACCAATGTTGATGTTCACTCCAGAATCAGAAGAATCTTTTTCTCCAACAAATGGAAAATCAACAAACCCATTTGTACCGTCGATGACAGGTTTGGCATCATTTCAGCCACAAACTAGCACAACAATGGAACTCCTGCCAGTTAAAACGATCCCCAGCCACTTTAGCCAAGTCTATGAAGCAGCAGAGGACGACTTTCGCAGGGTATTTGGTTGGGAAGACGATCCTCAAAGGAAGAATTTTTCTATTGGAAGGCCATTGGATATGGATGTTCCAGTTTGCCTTGATTTAAACCGATTCGTAGAACGCAGTAACGGTGTTTTTGGTAAATCTGGTACTGGTAAATCCTTTTTAACACGATTACTTTTAGCTGGAACAATCCGTAAAAAAGCTGCTGTTAGTTTGATTTTTGATATGCACTCCGAGTATGGCTGGGAAGCTGTCTCTGAAGGTAAACAATTTAGCACAGTTAAAGGCTTAAAACAACTCTTTCCCAGTCAAGTTGAAGTATACACCCTTGACCCAGAATCAACAAAGCGTCGGGGAGTTCCTCACGCTCAAGAACTTTACCTCAGTTACGATCAAATTGAAGTTGAAGACATCAAGTTGTGCAGTCGAGATTTAGGACTCTCAGAAGCCAGCTTGGATAACGCCAATATCTTGTATGCAGAATTTGGTAAGTCTTGGATTCTCCAGTTGTTGAATATGACAAACGAGGAAATCAAGTTATTTTGCGAGGAGAAGCGAGGACACCAAGGTTCAATCACAGCATTGCAGCGCAAACTGCTGCGCCTTGATAATTTAAAGTATATGCGAGCAGCTTGTCCGCACAATTATGTCAACCAAGTTTTGCGTTCCATAGAAGCTGGTAAGAACGTTGTCATCGAATTTGGTTCGCAGTCTAATTTGCTTTCTTATATGTTGGTAACAAATATGATTACCCGACGGATTCACCAACATTATGTCGGTAAGGCAGAGAAGTTTTTGCAAACGAAGAATCCATTGGATAAACCAACACAATTGATGATTACTATTGAGGAGGCGCACCGCTTCCTTGACTCTGCCGTGGTGCAAAGCACGATTTTTGGGACCATTGCCCGTGAGATGCGTAAGTATTTTGTCACACTTCTCGTTGTCGATCAACGTCCGTCGGGTATAGATAATGAAGTCATGTCGCAAATCGGTACGCGGATTACAGCTTTACTCAATGACGAAAAAGATATTGAGGCAATTTTCACAGGTGTGTCTGGTGGAGGTGCTTTACGATCTGTCTTGGCAAAGTTAGATTCAAAACAGCAAGCGTTGATTTTAGGACATGCTGTTCCCATGCCCGTCGTCGTGCGTACCCGTCCTTACGATTCAGTATTCTACGAAGAAATTGGTGAAACCGCTTGGGAAGAAAAGCCAGATGCAGAAGTGTTTGCCGCAGCTGAGTTAGCCAAAGCGGATCTTGGCTTCTAGCGATTGGTGATTTTATGCGATGTTACCAATATTTTGATCTATTTAAACGCAATTGTATCAAGCGTTGCTAGGTAGTGAAGGAAATTGATACTCTGCAAGTAGAGGCTTACTTTCTACTAGGACTCGCTGTTGTCAATTGATACATTGATCACTATCTGATTTTCTGATGGATGTTTGTTGTGATTACTTGTAGGCACCGATATCAGTTGTATTACCTTGAATTCGCGGTAAACTGTCCTTATCTAACTGTGCATACTGATCAATATCTGTAGAGCCTGCTCCCAGTGCAGGCGAACTTGATGAGAGATGGAAATCATCACCACTGGCATTGACAAATCCAATAGACGGAACCATGTTGTTGTCAGAAGCTTGCAGGTTGCCAATTGTAGTGCCACCCTCATAAAGGTTACTAAACTGATTTGTGAATAAGTTGTGATCAAAGGTCAGGTTGTTCACATAATCAGCATATCCATTCCGATAGCTGCTGTCGGCAAAGATATTGTTACGGACGACAATGTCATGAGGTATGTAACCGCCAGTGTAATCCTTGCCATTGATCACAAAAGCTTGGACATTCTGATCGATAGTATTGTTAACAATAGTCACGTCACGAACATTACTAGTGACGGTAACTCCTGCACCACCATTGACGCCTTGAATTCCATTCCCATAAACAACGTTGTTGTAAACTCGGATATCTGAGACTTCGCCTTGAGTGGGAGCTTCATCTGCAATGACAATTCCATCAGCCGTATTATTTGCGACAACATTGTTGTAGACGTCAATGTTATACTCGTGAGCACGGCTACCATCTAAATACAAAGCCGCACCACCATTGAAACCTTGAGGAGTACCCTCTATCTGGGCTTGACCAGTTATTGTATTGTCGTGAGCAGAACCATTGCGAGTTCCAACTTTGAGGTCAAGTCCTTCTTTGTTGCCATCTTTGATAATGTTGTTAGCGACCTCAAAACCGTCAACACCCCACATGCTTAATGACTCTTGGGTGTGAACTGTATCACCGCTGCCCTGCCATTTCCAAAGCGCTCGTTCAATCGTGTTATTCAACACCTTAATATTTTTACTGGTGACTTCCGCGTCACCACCATTGAAGTAGGTGTTAGGCATAATAATGATACCGGAAGCAGCTGTCTGGTAAGTGTGATTGTTTTGAACAGTCATATTGTTGGCATCACGCAGACAGATACCTGCCCAAGCTGTGTTCTCAATCCGGAAACCATCAATCACCCAATAACCCTTGCCAGCTGATTGAATGACTGCGTCCTGGAAACTACCATTGTTCGGATCGGGGTCATCTAATGTAACATCTCCATTTGCCTTCAGGGTAATATTACCTGAATCACTACCAGATTTTCCAAGAGTGATGCGTTCAGTGTAAGTACCTGGCTGCACTAGAATAGTATCTCCTGCTTGAACAGGAGATTGAGTGCTAACTGCATAGTTCACTGTTTGCCAGGGTTGATCAGCTGTCCCTGGATTACTATCATTACCATCTGGGGAAACATAGTATGTAGCGCCGCTAGTAGTGGTTGAAGAGGTTTGAGAAACGATGATAGGTGTTGATAATCCACCTGTCAAATAGTCTGGACTAGCATCTGCAACAAGCGTTAATTTTTTAATACTGGAACGAAAGTCTCCGGGATTAATTAATTGATCTGTAAGAGAACTATTAAGGGTGTTTTTGCTTCCGGTTATCGGATCAACATCACTCTCACTAATGAGTTGAACACTATCATTTTTGCTCTGGAGTTGAGTATTGAGTTGACTATGATGAAACTGACCAAACAAGCTCGAGCTTCCTGGGCTACTATCAATATGAGCACTGTGTTTTACCCAAGTATGGATTGCACTATCTTGCGCGTGTGTATTGATATTGCCACCATTCATACTTAATGGATCTAGCGCGTTGTGAGAACCAATAATATGATTGGAATGTAAACCTAAGGTATTTGAGTGTAGTGAATGAAAGTCTGTAAAGTTCAATGTTTTGCCTTTATAAAATTCAATGTTTATATCCTCACTAGAAATGATGCGATGAAAGGCAGGACCCTGAATTTTAGAACATTAAACTTATAGGATGCTTAATGCATGAAAAAATACCATCTTTTTTCTCAGATATAATTTTGCCTCTTCACCCCAAAAGTGTAATAAGGATTTTTCCTCATGAGGATGACGCAGTTCTGGTCTGCTTAATTCACATACTAAACAAAAAGATTGTGTGAACTTCTCACATTTTCTACCAAGTTACTTACCAAAATTGGACCGATTCTTTGCGTAATTAAGCAAACACAGTGTCCAAAAGTGGCAACACTTCAAAAGTAACACTGATGCTGTAGTCACTACTATTATCATCAAAAGCATTTTGGTAGTTACTCAAAAATGGTGACAATATTTAGACCATTATCCGACCTAGTATAAACGTTAGTATGACTGCCCCAAGATGGCAATTTAATTTAGGCAATATGAACTGTTAAAAACTTAGTTTAATTAAGGTTTTTAAATATGATGACAACGAATAACTGATTACGTCTTTCAGTCTTTCTTAATAATTAATCTTTTCTCAATTAAACGCAAAACGTAGAAGCATCGCGCTCAATAACTCCCGATTCATTTATAGTTAGTCGCTTCTAAATTAGGGTAACAACTTTTATCTGTAAGTAATTCAGAAAATAGCTCTCACGTTAATGACAGTGAAACGTGTGCTGCTTAATAGTAAAATATAAGTGATGATAATACCTTATACCAATTCTGTATGAGGCTGCATAGAATAGGGAATATTCAAGACCAAAAGCAAACAATGGCACGCCTTTTCAACTTAAAAATTAATGAGAGTGCTGAGTATTTGTCCAAAAGTCTGAAGAAAGCTCGCATAGCTTTTGAAAAAGAACGTTTACAAATGCTCTGGTGAATAAAAACACAACAAGTGAAACAGCATAAAGAATTAAGCCGCATATTGGGTAGAGATTGCTCTACCATAACACGTTGGTTGCAAAGGTATCGACTTGGAGGACTAGAAAAACTGCTAGAGGTAAAAGCTGCCACAGGAGCGATCGCCAAGATTCAAGGACAGATGCTCCAAAGTCTTGTGGAGAAACTGCAATGTCCACAAGAATTTAGCAGCTATGGGCAAATAGTAAAGTGGCTGGAGCAAGAATTTAATGTGCAAGTCAAATACAAAACGGTCTACCGCTTAGTACGCTATAAACTCAAGGCAACACTCAAAGTACAACGACTTGTGAGCATTGAACAAGATGAGCAAGCAGTAAGTCTTTTTAAAAAAAGATTCCCCTCGCCTTATTAACAAAAGCAAAACCTTTTAGGCAAGGGAAAGTGGCTGCGTTATCTCTGCTTTGATGAGACACGAATTGGACTCATAAATCTGGGTGTCATAATGCTTCTGGATAAGTCATAACCCTGACCAGATTTTTAACACTAGGAGTAAACCTCAGTTATAGTTACAAAAGGTTAGTTTGCTAGGCTAACCTTTTGCATTCCTAGTAACTACTGATAGTAATAACTATTTCGTAGGTATTCTAAGCAGGAATTGTAAGTTGTTGACCAATTTGTAAAGTTGTAGGATCGGTAATGTTATTTGCATTAGCAATTTTCTGCCACTGATTGCCATCACCATAATAGACTTGTGCAATGTCAAATAATATGTCGCCACTTTGAACAATATGGGGTTGGGGTGGAACATTTGGTTGTTTTTGAGCCATGTTTTTCTCCTTAAAAGATTGAGATTTGCATCAAATTGATGAATAAAGTTTTATCACTTGGAGTGAAAGCACTCTTATCGGGTTAAAACTTAGGTGTTGACAGAAAGTTGCTTGTGTAGTTAAAGCCCTAGTAAACAGAAATTATCTTAATTTATTAGGTTTTTCAACCTAGAGGACACAAGCCTTCTTTCTATTTCTCATATAAATGTCAGCGAAATCAGCTTATGCAGTTACCTGGATCTATACTTTTGCAGTTTTGGCACTAAGAGCGATAAATAATAATACTCATGACCTGAGAAGCGGAATTAAGGGACTTCTTGAAAATAAAATATAGACCGAATTCTTGCAAATAATGATTATCATTATTATTAAATCGTTATTTTATTCTTTGGAAAGCTCTCGTTTTTCCATTGAGTTAGCTCCTAAGAT
>JAQYWP010000558.1 GCA_029379285.1 Rhizonema sp. PD38 | reverse complement strand
ATATATAAAATCTCTTTCAACCGCATCAATACCTTTTGTCGTCAACCGAGTATTGCTTGCACAAGCGCCGCGCTACCGCGCTATAGCGCGTTAAATGTCAGCAGTATTTCTCCCATTGTTCTGACAGTTGTCTAACCTATTGATAACGGCACTAACAACTATGCCAAAACGAATCACAAAACACAAGTCATCCAAACTCAAACATCAGACGACTACCAGTATTCCACCAGTTTCTACATCGTCTGATGAAGAACTCGATTTAGGAACTTCAATCATCATCAATCAAATTGAAGCCGAATGGGACTATAAACATAGCTGCGTCAGGTGATAAAAATGTCTTACTTAGCTCAAGCAATCCTAGCCAAATATTCATTTGAAGCTGCTGAACTTTGGACACAGCTAGAAAACGCCCAAACCCCAGAGGAAGAAGAGGAAACAATTAAAGCACTTTGGGAAAACCAGAAAAACCAAGAAATATCTACCGACACGCAAGCCGAGTTAGCAGAAGAGCTCGATGCCGAAATAGCTGGTATCAAAGCACGCCTTGAACATCTGGTAGAAATTCATAAAACAGCACTTGATCGCTTGCAACGCTGGCGACAAAGACTTGATGAAACCTTACTGTATTTCCACTCTACTGGAGTTCTACCAGATAAATTAGCGGGCAAATCCCGCCACATTACGATCAAGGAAAACCCACCCAGTTGTGAAATACTAATTCCTACGGAGGAATTACCCCAAGAGTACATCAACCGAAAAGAAGTAGTTACGCCTGATAAAAGGAGAATCATCGCCGATTGGAAAAAAGGCATACCCGTAGACGGTACGCATATAGAACGCAAGCGGAAAGTCGAGTACGGAATAATTCCGAAAAACATCCAAGACGTTCAAGATAACCACCAAAAACGTAATGGAAAAAAGAAAGCTGACGCAGTGAAGTAGTTTATACACTTAAATAGACAGTTCGTCTGGTAGCCCCGAAGTCAATACGGTACGGAGCGTGCGAATTTATCTGTTGAGGCAAGCAGGGGGGGCAGGGGAAGTAGAGAGGCAGTTCGGTTAAGAGTTGATCGACAAACGGTTTTTTCCTCCCCGGCTCCCCTGCTCTCACAAGGGTAGGTTTTTTACATGTAGGTAAGACTGGGTAGACCTGGGGGAAAAGTAGACAAGGAAGATGAGAAAAACCTATGTATATATACTGATTAATCCTCTGTTTTGGGGAAAAAAACTGCCTTGTCTGCTTTCCTTCCTTGTCCTCCAAGTCTTGCCAACACGCAAAAGTAAAAAACCTACACCTGTGAGGGCTCCCCTGCTCCCCCTGCTTATCCGAACCGTATTGACCCCGAAGTATCAGTGTTCCTGAGTCACACTGCTACGTGTCTAGCCTTTGACAACGCCGTGCCTGCGAACGCGCTTTGTGAAATATTTTTAAACCACTGAGCAGCTGAGTCTATTCTATACACAAATGCAATAAAGTTCTTCAATGATTGATCACGACCGCCTATTTAAACAACTCCTAGGCAACTTCTTTCCTGAGTTTATCGAATTGTTCTTTCCGCAAATTAGTGCAGACTGGCAACCCGATTCGCTCCACTTCTTGCCACAAGAAGTTTTTACGGATGTAACTGAGGGAGAGAAGAAAATTATTGATTTAATCGTGCAAGCATCGTTCAAAAGTCAAGATGCATTGTTTATCATCCATACCGAACATCAATCTTACTCTCAAACCAATTTCAATGAGCGGATGTTCACTTACTTTGCTCGCTTGCGCGAAAAATATGCTCTCCCCATTTATCCCATTGTGATTTATTCCTTCGATACACCTAACAAACCAGAACCAAATTCCTATCGTATAGAGTTGTTTGGTAAAACTGTATTAGAGTTCAATTACGAAGTCATCCAGTTAAACCAATTACATTGGCAGGAATTTGTCAATAAAAGAAATCCCGTAGCCAGTGCCTTAATGGCAAAGATGCGGATGGATAAAGTTGAACGTCCTAGAGTTAAGCTATTATCACTACAACTACTTGCCAGTTTGGGATTAAACCCTGCACAGGTACAGTTGATTTCCGGGTTTATTGATACCTACCTCAAACTAGATGCTCAAGAAACAGCACTGTTTGCTGAGCAACTTGCTAGCATTGAATCAAGACAACAGGAGGAAGTGATGCAAATTGTTACCAGTTGGATGGAACAGGGAATCGAACAAGGAATCGAACAAGGGAAGAAACAGGAAGCTTTGGCACTAATTTCACGCCAACTCAGCCGTCGTGTTGGGATACTAACTCCTCAGTTGCAAGAGCGTATTCAAAATTTGTCAACTACTGAGTTAGAGGATTTAGGTGAAGCATTACTAGATTTTACTTCAGTCAGAGATTTAGAAGTTTGGTTTGAGAATAACTAATACTTTTATACTCTCGTCTATTTAAATTTCAAATAATCTCGAACTGCTCAAAAAATTAGGAATCTTTTGGATGCGTTATACTTTGTTAACGCATCCAATCCGCATACTTGGAACAAGCATGTATTGTTAAATCCGGTCAATATCGTCCGGATAAAGGTTGAGGCGCTCATCCATTTCCATATTGTCTCGCTCATACCTCACTTTACCTTTCCTTGCTCGTATTTTCTCTAACTCGCCTGGAGGAGTTTCTACAACTTCACCTGGTCCTTCATCCTCTAACAGCCCATCGTCCTCCAGTTCCAAGTCCGAGACTTTCAAAGGTGGTTTTCCATCCCGTCCGTTACCAATATACATAATCGCATTCCTCCAAATTACTTCTCCAAAATACTACCTACCTTACTTATCTCCAAAATCCTCCTGACGACTAATCACTAACAAAGTTGTCCTGTGTTAAGAAGACTAGAAAATACATATTTTTCTAGTTAACAACAATCATTGATAACACCTTAACGATGATACCAACAACAGAAGTCGTTCAAGATATCGGTCTCAAAATTCCAATTTACGATGGCTCTTATAAAGATGGTAAAGGAAAGTTCCTCTCTGAACCAGAAACTATCAAAAACTCTCTTCTGGAACTCATGTTCGAGCCAGAAGAACTCGAATCTCTCGTCTTGGTCAAAATTGACTCAAAAAACCCCGACCCTAAACATCTAAAACCCAGAACCTTCGATGGTGTAAAACGACAACTCGCCTTTAGTTCTGGCAATAACTACTACTTTGCAGATGATGAACTCCGCGCTAAAATAGGCAACCTCTTCCGAACTGAAAAAGATACTGCTTGTCGCTATGGTTCTCTACTGGTCAGTAATTGCTTTAAGGGAGCAGAGCAAATTGAAGGTCTACGAGTTAAAGTTGTGGACTATAACAGCAAAGACCCCGAAGAGAAAGCTGAAGCCGAAAAATATAAAACCGGAGACTGTCACGGACAAATATCACCAAGCCTTGCTAAACTCATGGGAGGTCTTACTAACCGACCTTTCCAATTTCGCTTCGCTTGGCTAGAAAATTGGGCAGACAACTCAGAGCAATCCCCAACCAGTTTCTTAGCTAAAGGCACTTTACTACCCAATGCCACTCTAGAAGCGGAAGGATTTGATATTGTCATGGATCGCTCTTCAATTAAGGGCATCAAAAAGACACTGCTACCCAATCTAATCCCTTGCGGCGAATATGAGTTTCCTACAAGTGCTTTGGGTAATCGGGGAAATGCCAAGGTAACCGACTATGACAACAGTTGGCAATTTAGTATCTGGTATAGCGAAGAGGCTCTCAGGAAGGACTTTGCGTTATCAACCCAAGAAGAAGCCGAAAAACTAGCCCAGCTTCAACGCAACCCCCTCGCCTTAGCTAAACACATTGTTGAAGAGTACGACAAAAAACAGCAACGTGCATTGGAACATGCTGCACTCTCAGTTGATGATGACTCATCAACCGAAGAAAATACTGAGAAAAACCAGGAACAACAAGAATTACGACTCGTTACTCTGCTACGCAACGATAAATTTGGTCTTTTGATTGATAGCCCCTTTGTTGCTGATGCTATGCGACAATACGTTGCGAATCGTTGGTGCGATCTGGCAATTAAGGGAGCTTTCAAATTTAGTTCTGGGATGGCTATGCCATGTACAGACTTGGAAAGAGGGACAATCTGTATTCCCCACTTGAGCGAAGGTGACATTATCACAACTCGCTTTCCAATTGTCTCCAGTGATAACATCAGACGTTATACAAATGTTCACAAACCAGAATTAATGAAATACAAAGGTGTTGTCTTCATGCAGCCAAAAGATGCTGAAGAATACCACCAAGCTGACTTTGACGGCGACCAAATGGTAGTTGCCCCATCCAATATGCTACCTCACATTGCGGCGGAAACTCTTCGCGCCTCTGAAACCAGGCGTCATGCTGAAGTTAAACAGCGCCCTAAAGTTCCTTACACTGAAGTCAAAGATAAAAATGGTGAACAAAAATACAAAACCTTATCGAGCATAGCCGCAGCTAGTTCTCAGAATAAAATCGGTTTAGTCGCCACGACAATTGGACGAGTTCAATCATCAATCCCAAATGAAGATGAAAACCCTCAACTGTTTGAGCGGAAGAAAACAAAACTGTTGAACCGCCTGTTTGTAGCACTACAACCTGAAGTTGATTACCAAAAAAGTGCAGAACGCTTGGAGGATGTCAAAGAAATCGACGGGGGAAACTTGCTATCTGACTCTAAAAAATGGTCAGAAACTCATCCAAGTTACTTCTTCGACTTCAAAAAAGATGACCGACTTTACAAAACTTTCCCTATGCCAGCTGAGGGATTAAACCCGATTAATGTCATCCCAAGAGAATCGGTAAATCCCTGCTGGGAAGCGACACGTATTCGCCACCGAGAACGCCACGAATTTCGATATCTGTTCCCCAAAGAAACATTCGGCGTAGACGAACTCGAATGGGCAGAAGAACTTAAAAAACGATCTAGACAAGACATTGGTGCCGTCGCCCAACGAGTTGGAGACGACAAAGAGGCTTTCAATGAAGAGTTAGGGACACTTTACGACAGCTACCGTGCTGAAATCGATGAGTTGTTCCCTACACCAAAAGAACGTTTCCGCGCCGCTGCTGCTACCTGGCATACCCAACATACCAAACTCGACATCGATAGCCATAGAGAGGAATGTCTTCAGATTGCCAAAACCCTCAAAATGACGTTTTCGCTCTTCTGTGACTACGAGTTACTTCATGAGGCACTCCCACGAGATGTCTATGTCTTGCAAGTTCCATTTGGAAAAAAAGTCAACGAGTGGAAAGAATCTCTCGAACACAAAGGCATCGAATATGAGGCAACTGTTCACCCAGGATTACCGCTCGTCGAGTTTGCCTTACTAGATTTGTCACCACTACAAATTGAAAAGCTAGAAGCTAGATATGGCAATAACTACAACGACATTGACCACTTCATTATGCCCGACAATGTCATGATTGTACCACCTGCTGACTGCGCTTGGGTAGAATCGAGAACTGAATCAGGAAAAGCTGCGATCGCCTACCACTTATTTATGGACGAAATTGTAGAGCAACTACAACAGTTTCAACTTGAGGAAATCAAAGTACTTGGTATAAAGTACAACGACTATGCCAATGAAGACTTTGCTACTAAGAAATGGAAAAAGCAGAAAGTCACCCTAGAAGTCGGTACTTTCGAGCTGAGTGAATCTCATCCTGAATATTACCGCTATAATGGCATCCCCATTATTCAAATTGATGGGAAAAATCTGGGAACCTTCGCTCCTGACACCCCTAAACTACCTATCGGCACTACATTCCAAGCTTCATTATCACCGTTGGGTGCTACCGTTGTACTCGACATTGACCCTAATTCTATTCGCTTACCAGTTCCTCAAAGTGAAACTCAGACAGATACTACTCCCAATACGGTTCAGTTAGGAAATTTATTCGTTGAGGCAGGCAGGGGAAGTAGAGAAGCAGGGGGGGAAATAAATAATTCTTCGCCAACTCTTTCCTCCCCTGCCTCCCCTGCCTCCCCTGCTTATCCGAACGGTATTGAT
>JAQYWP010000557.1 GCA_029379285.1 Rhizonema sp. PD38 | reverse complement strand
GAATTTGAAGTTGTTATGACTACTGTACCTTTGATAGAAACGCTGCGATTGATTGTGAATCCGACGAAGTTTTTGGAGGATTGTGCTGCTAAGTATGGAGATTGTTTTACAGTCAGGGTGTTGGGGATAAATTCGCCACCAGTCGTTTTTTTTAGCAGTCCGCAGGCGATCGCTGAATGTTTTGCTGTTCCTGCGAAGGACTTGGATTTTCGGAAGGCGACTCATGTGTTTCAACCGTTGTTCGGGGACAAATCAATAGTGTTGCAAGAGGGGCGATCGCACAATCGACAGCGACAGTTATTGATCTCCGCTTTTCATGGCGATCAGATGACGACTTATGGTGAAGTTATTTGTCAAATTACTGAAGAAGTTACTCAGTGGACTGCGGGAACGTCCGTTTCCATGCAGCAAGTGATGCCAGATATCACTTTGCAAATTATTTTGCAGGTGGTATTTGGGTTAACTCCTGGCGATCGCTTTCAAAAATTGAAAGAGTTGCTGAGTTCTTTGTTGGAAGATGTCACGACTCCTTTTTACTCCAGTTTATTTTTCTTTCCGCCATTACAAAAGGATTTAGGTTCGTGGAGTCCTTGGGGACAGTTTCTCCGTAGACGAAAAGAAATTGATCAACTTATCTATGCAGAAATTAACGAACGACGTTTGTCAAATGATACTTGCCGTACTGATATTTTAAGTTTGTTGATATCGGCGCGTGATGATAACGGACAGCAGATGACAGATGTGGAGTTACGCGATCAATTAGTTTCCCTGTTGCTTTTGGGTTACGAAACGACAGCTGCTGTGTTGGCGTGGGCCTTTTATTTGATTCATTGGAATGAGTCGGTCAGAGATAAGCTTATAAAGGAATTGGATAGTTTGGGGGATAAACCAAATCCTGAGGCAATTTCTCAACTACCCTACCTGACTGCTGTTTGCCAAGAAATACTTAGGATTCATCCGATCGCTTTAATTGCCACTCCGCGAATGGTGAAGGATAAAGTTGAAATTGCTGGTGAGAAGTATACTACCAACACAGTTCTAGTCCCTTGCATTCATTTAGCACATCACTGTCCCAAAACTTACCCTGAACCAGAACAGTTTAAACCCGAAAGGTTTCTGAACCAGAAGTTCTCACCTTATGAATATTTGCCTTTTGGTGGTGGTTATCGAGGTTGTATTGGTGCCGCATTTTCAATGTATGAAATGAAATTAGTTCTTGCAACAATTTTGTCCCGATTTCAGATCACGCTCTTGCATCGCCGTCCTGTTCGTCCTGTACGCCGTGGAATTACTATTGTTCCTTCTGGTGGGGTAAAAATGGTTGTCACTGCTTTGCGAAATCAAGCGAGCATTTAATATTATTAGTTAAAAACCGTTAATATAGATTACAATTTCTAAATTTAATAACGATTCTTTAAGTTTATCGGCAAAAATAAAAAGGTACAATTAAGTTCATTAGAGAATAAGTAATCGGACAGAAATGTTGACACATAAGGTTTAAGTCCCAATCAGGATTTACGGTTAAATTTTGTGTCATTACTTTTGTCTTATTACTTATATAGCAAGTTCTGAAGAAGAAATCAGAACTCTGAATGCAATGACTTTATTGCTTTGCCCACCCTAAGCTCTGAGAGTTTTATGATCAAAAAAATTTTACTGGCTGTCTCTGGATTAGGTCATGCAGAAGAGATGCTTAAAACTCTAATGGCAATACCATCCATTCAAGAGGCAAAAGTGACGGTTTTGCACGTTGTCCCCAATCAGTTTGGTGCAGAAGCAATGACAGCCAAATGGGAAGAAGGTGGCAAAATTCTGGCAAATGCTATTCAGTATTTGAACTTAGATCCGAGTACAGTATCTTCAATTTTGCGGCAAGGTGACCCGAAAAGCGTAGTTTGTGAGGTTGCTGACGAAATCGAAGCTGACTTGATTGTCATGGGTTCTCGTGGACTCAAGCGGTTGCAATCCATATTATCGAACTCAGTCAGTCAATACGTTTTCCAATTGTCCTCTCGCCCCATGTTACTGGTCAAGGATGATATTTATATCAAGAATATCAAGAAAATCATGGTCGCACTGGACAACTCCAATGCAGCTAAACAATGCTTGAAATTAGCTTTGTCTCTCCTTCAAGATATTAAAGGTGGTGAGCTATTTTTGGCTAATGTCAATATAGATACACGCGGCAAATCTGAACCTTCTGAAATCACTTCCGAAAAAAATCCTATTTTAGCAGCAGCGTTTTCAGAAGCTAAAAGATACGGTTTCCCAACGCGTTGTGTTACCAGTAATGGTAAAGCTGGTGAGGAAATTTGTCGTTTAGCCGAGAAGTGGAATGTAGATCTATTATTACTTGGTTCTCCAGATCGCCGTCCCTCAATTGCTAAAAGTTTAGTTGATATAGACAAACTCATAGGTTCTTCTTTATCAGACTACGTTCGAGTGAATGCAACCTGTCCTGTACTGTTGGCACGAACAGTTGATTAGCATTCAGGTATTAACGATTAACGTCTCTTGTGCTAGTTAGGACTAGTACAAGAGAATAGGTAATAGGTAATCGGGAAGAAAAATACTGTTTACCGATTTTCTATTACCGATGACCAATGATCAATTACCATTGAATCATCCATATTTAAAGAACCCCTCCCCACTGCTCGTTGCGCTTTGTCTTCTCTCACTGCCTGCTTTGGAGGGGTTGGGGAGCCAGCGCTGCAGGCGGGTTTCCCGCCGTAGGCGACTGGCGTGGTGAGGTTCAGAGGGAATTAAGGTTAATTTACTGGACATGATATGAAATAGTAAAGATTAACTAGATCTTTACCCCTTTCCCTTTAACCAAGTAGTATTGCCGTATGTGGCATCATGAATTAAAAGTTGATTTTTTTGTTGAATTGGTCAAGGAAGCGACCATCGCTACTAATTCACCATTTCCCTAACTGCTGCATGGTTTAATTTCCAAAAGTTAGTCACACACCCTACCTGTGGCTTTAGAAAAGAGGGGGGTGTGTGACTTCGCGATCGCCCTCAGTATGGAAATAACAATGCTTACTGGGACTAAAGTTGTTGCACTCAAATTGCCCCAATCAAAATTTGTTTTGCAGTTAAATCTAATTCAGGGAAAGCCAGAGAAATAATACGGTCGTCTCCTCGGAATGGCGTAATCTGGTATTCATCATCAATCAACTGGCAGATAGAAAGTGTTGGTTGTTTGGGATTACCAGTAAATTTTTTAGCTCCAATTCCAAGGTAATCAACAATCCAGTATTCGGGAATTTTCAGGCTTTCGTATTTACCAAATTTCATGTAGTAATCATCATCCCAATTAGTTGAAACAACTTCTACAACTAATGGAATTGACGCGCCATAAATCACCGTAGATTGTTTCTTCCACAATGGCTCATTCACAAGATTTGTACGATTTAGTAGTAATACATCCGGTGAGTAACCTGATTCACTTGTAGAAGGTTTTACTAGTGCTGTTTTTGGAATAGAGTAAGGTAAATTTAATCGAACATATCCAAAGCTTATTTTCCCTGCTATAAAGCCCACAATATCTTCATGATGACCTATTGGTTGGACCATTTCAACAATTACTCCATCGTGTAATTCAGAATGTCCCTCTGGAGAGCGCCATTAAGTAAATTCTTCAAATGTTATAACTTTGGTTAGAGCTTGAGTCATTGCTATATTGTGATTACGCTACATTTTTTCATAAAACTATTCACGTGTTTCGACAATGTATTCCTAATTGGCAAACTTCTCTTGTGCTTGCTCGATGTATAATGTCATGAGTTCTTGAGCATCCTCAATGCTTTTGAGAAGATAACCCAATGGTAACCGTTCAGGGGGTGGTCAGACCATCGTCAGTTAGAGAGACCAAAATCTGGTGTCTGCGCTCGTGTGCGGCTTATTGCTATTACAGTACAGTTTAAAAGCTGAGAAGGCTCTTGATTGTTAAATGTTCATCACGACTCAGAAAGAGGAATTTAGTTATGCTTACATCAGTGCAGTAGCATCTGTTGCAGGGTATTCATTTCAAATAGCACCCAGACTGTTAGATTTGGTTGGGGTTGATGTCACCATTACTGGACTTGCCTCATTCATCTTCGTCACTTTCAGCAAAATTTACTTGCTCGTACAGTTCTTTTAGTGGAATTTGAAAATCAATTGTCTGGAGTGATAAAATTGTATATTCACCTTCAATTTCAGTAAACGACCATTGGCCTTCAGCAGTTTTCACATACTGCATCACATGATAATGATATTGGTCAATTAAAATATATTCCTTAAATTCAGGGATAGAACGATAATATAAAAACTTGTTACCTTGGTCATAATTTTGAGTTGATTTAGATAAAACTTCCGCAATTAACATCGGATTCATAACCGTTGTTGTGCTAGTTCCTGTATAAACAGGTCGTCCTTGAATTACCATCACATCTGGGTATGTATGCTGCCGATATCTCGGTATCCACAACCGCACGTCACCGATGTAAACATCATGATTTTTACGCCTTAAAGCAATTTTTAATGATGCAGCTAAATTCAAGGCAATTTTATTATGATTCGTAGTGCCACCCGTCATTGGTACGATTTCTCCATCGCGGTATTCGCTTTTATATTCTGCCTTTTCTTCCAGTGCTAAATATTCTTCTAATGTGTAATGACGTTTTTGTGTTTCTAACTGCATAAAGATACCACCTATTCTTGTGCTGCTAATACTTTTTGGGCAGAAACGTGATAATGTTCAATTTTAATAAGAGGACCCCACTTTAATCGTACTGGGTCTTGTATAATGCGAACCTCCGAAGTTGAAGCACAATTAAACACAACATACAGCCAGTCGTACTGTCTTAAGCGTTCAGTGCTACCTCACCGCCCCTTTATCTCAATAAACAGCACAGTGATCGCAGCTACTGGATCTTCTGGATAAGGTTGCTGCGAAATTAGGTTAAAATCGCGGTTTTCCTTCTCAACACTCACCACATTCCACCCTCTCGCTACTTTGTGTTCAATTACTACTTCAAGTAGACATTACAGACACAACAACCACTCCGTTGGATCTGCTATAGTACATCTTGTTTGAATACCGAAAAGACGAAAACGAGTACTTATCGCGATCGCATAACTAATGAATTTTGGGTACAAGCTGCTCAATTTATTGATGGAGAAAAATAAATTTATTCCTAATTCATGCGAACAGATTTGTCTGTGGAGTAATAAATACCCACATTATCATAAATAAAAGCAGTTAAAATTGCGAAACTCGCCGGAGAAAGCTTCCCCTAGCGAGCTTCGCGCCCGTGTCGGCATAAGAGCGCGATGTAAACAACGTAGTAAGGTGCCTAAGTTACCTTGCTACTTCGCGTCTATCTGCCTCCGGTATATATAAGGTATCTTTTTAACCTTGACGGCTAGCAGTTTGAATGTACAAAATTATCAAAAAAACAGCAGGAACCAGTACGAACAGAATGCTCGCTACAAAACCCAGGTCATTAACTTGCATGGCAAGGAAGCCTCTTTACAATCTGCACTCTACAACTTTAGGATACCATTAATGATACCAATCTGCTATGTGCGCTCTTCTACAGTCTTTTTTTTACGGCTTTGTAACTACACTAACAGGACCATTGACTAAAGTTTGACACGCAAGGCGGTAGTTTTCCGGCTTTCTCTTCAAAAGTCGGTCTTCTGCTTCAGTTCGGGGTGAAAGATTTTCCATTCCTTCCACTACCTCAACAATGCAGCAACCACACTGACCGTTGCCTCCACAATTCATCATCTTGCCCATTAATTTATAGATGTCAAGACCGTTCTGCATAGCTCTCAGCCTGAGATTCGCACCATCAGCCGCCACGACTTCTTGATTTTCTTTAACAAATTTAATATTGCCCATACCTAATATCTCCTTCACTATCTGCCCTAACTCTAAAAGCGAGAGTGCTGATTTAACTTGTACAGTATGTCTCAGTTAACATTCTAACGTTGTATTTCAAGATATAAAGAAATATAAAATTTGTGAAAATTAAGGCGAGTTTCTTTAAATGACAAAAT
>JAQYWP010000556.1 GCA_029379285.1 Rhizonema sp. PD38 | reverse complement strand
CCTCCAAACCGGATAAGTCCGTGTAGGACAAGACCTGTAGCAAGACCGGCTGCCATTAGGTAGCGATATGTATTGGATTTCTCCATCCGATACTGGAGTCTTCGATTGGAAAGAGTGGTAGTTTGCTCCTTTACGACTGGTACGATTGCAGTGACTTCGGTGACGAATGGAATCAAATTCTTATTATCCATATATAGTTATTTAAAAGATTGATTTGAAATAAAGAAGGTAGCTATGTACAATTAATGAAACACGCTTATCTGCGTTCATTCTGTTTCCGCTGTAGTAGTTACTGTGGGTGGGTTATCGCGTTGAGGTAGTGGTGACAATCTCACTAGTCCACCTAGTAACATCAGTTTTTCAACCAATTGCATTGATACTCCAGCAGTGCTGGCAGCGACGGTTATGCTTTCTCCAGAGGAACGTAACTCAACAAGTTGATTTAGCCTTTGCCAAAGCTTGCTATCTCTGGTGACCCACTGGTTTGAAAGAGCAACCTGCATTCCTTTGGTAATATACTTGCTGTCGGATCTCGCCGTGTAATCAACTTTTGGTCTGACAATTTCTTCTTTTTTATTAGCAGTATCGTTAATAATTTCTAGTTCGCTGTATTCTGGTGTGCCCTTACCTAGTACTATGCGAAAGTGATAGGTTTTTCTTTGGGACCCAAATTCTGTTATGACCGTCATATGTGCTCCATTTGGACCCTCGGGCAGACCTCTAATTTTTACTTTCTCGATTTGGCGGATGTGGATCAGTCCTGCACCACTGTTCTCCGAACACCTGCCCAACCCTTCAAGACATCCATCTACGTCAAAAACAAACCTTGAAGGGTCATCCAGCCAAATTTTCTTGATAATTTCTTTAGTGCTAAAGAACGAGATGGATACTCCATGTCCGGGCCACACCTTCACTGTCTGCAATTGAGCAGTTTCTCCCGATACCTGATTCGCTTTTACCTGAACGACAGTATTTGCTAACACAACTTGGTTTAGTGTAGTTAGAGTGATCGCCCAAGGAATGAATAGACTAAAATAGGCTATACATTTATTCACAGTTTTAACGACCTATCGACTTTGACAGTGATTTTGGTATTTTTTGGTACGTACCACACCACAGGACGGTTCACAATCTCATCAGTAGCACGTTCTGTACGCTTACCGATTGTTTCACTAAGTTTGCCAAATGTACCTTCCAGAAAAGCAGATCCAAGATTACGCTTGTTGTTGCTGCTCTGGGTGATGACTCCACCCAAAGGGAGGCTTTGCGTTACCTGTTCATCTGGCCTGTTAATGATTTCACCCACTTTGGCAATTCCTGCTATTGCACCAAGAGTGGTATCATACCTAGCGATTTCCGCTCCTTTATTTTTATAAGGTCTGGCGATCAGTGGTGAATTATCTTTACCCAGGATAGAAATAGTTCCAGGAGATACTGGGTATTCAGTTTCATCTTTGATAATCGCTGTCACTTCAGCGTTGATACTCGACGAACCGTCTATTGAAGTTATAGTTAGGGCAAGAAGCGTACCTTTCTCAAGTGCGACTTCACCAGTATTACTGTAAATTGGTTCGTCTAGTTGAGCAACAAAGCACTGTTCCTTATGCTGCGGTTGACGAGTCTGGGGTAGTACTAATGGGGTAACTAACGTGGCACGGGCAAAAGAGCCAACGACTAAATACTGTGCCTTCTTTTCCTCTAAAATTTGAGATTCTTCAGAAAGGTAATTAGAGGTCACTTGCTGTCCCTTATCTTCTGATTGGCTGATTGGTTGCCAGCGAGGACGCAACTCTTCTACTGGAGTGCTTGTATTGTTGCCATTGTTAGTACTTTCCTGATTCAAAGAGCTATTTCGGCGGCGACGGGGGCGAGAAGTACTTGTATCATCTTGTGCAACAATCGTTCTTTCAGTTGTTGAAGAACCAGTCGTTGGTGTTACTTCCGTATTTTTAATGCTGACATACTGTACTCTACCCACATTACCAAGATTACGTAGGCGTTCGAGTTCTGCCAACGGGTCTAATGCACCTGAGTTTGGTGTTGATTGAGGGCTTATTGCAGAAGCGACACGTCTATAACTTACTGGTTGAGAACGTTCTGGCTGAATTGGTTGAAATACGACTTGACTGCGCCTGGGAGAAATAGCGATCGCAGGTTCGAGGTGCTGTCTTGGTTGTTCTGTTTCTTGCGGCACAACAACGCGCTTGGGAGCTTTTTCCGGGATCACCGCATTTTGAGTTGGGTTGTCTTTAGCAGTAGATTTTTCTGGTGGTAACTCCCGTGCTTGTGGCTTCTCCTCTTCTTTATTTTTTTTACCGTTAAGAGCATCTAATTCTTCTTGTTGCTTAGCCAGAGCCAGTTTGGCGTAAACATCCCCATCTTTCTTTTCAACCGGGGTGGCGGTCGTAGTAGGAGTAGGTGTAATTTCTGGTTTCTTGGCAGTTTTGTCGCCATTCATCATCCCATTGAGAACAACAAATATAACTAAAAACGCCGCACCGAATGCACCACCAATAATTCCCAATCTTGACCAAGGAGACGTAACAAGATCGTGCTTAGTTCTGACTAAAGCAGGGTCCTCTTCAATTTCTTCTTCTACTTCATCCGAGTTGCTAATATCCTGATGATTGTCACATTCATCATCTAATGGGAGGAGATGATCTACAGAAGAAACTTTATGGTTACTTGTAGTATCCTCGTGAAATTGTAACATATATTTTTTTATAACTAGTTATCTTTTCTTCTTCCCAGGTTATAGTCAACAATTTGAGTGATCTCCAAACCCGATTCTCGGACTGAATAAATTCTTTTATCAAGTTCTGTTGGTTGAGCGGGTAACTTAGGAGTATCAATAGCTTCAACAGTAATTGTTTTATTGAAAGCAATAGCTTTCCCTTGATTTTTATCTCTCTCAAAATTTACTAAAGTAGCAATATAATCAACTTCCCATACTCCGTCCTTAATTTTCCTGGGTTCGGAGATATGGCGAGTCACAAGTGAAACTTGACATTCTCCAGTGAAGACTCCATCTGGCACTATTTCGGCAAGTTTTTTGAGGAAGCTTGCTCGAAAGTTTTGATTTTCCGATAGAGAAAATGCAGCTGACCATGCTTGAGTGGGAATTTTTCTCCTACCACCTTTTTCGGTTTCAATCTCAACACCTTTATCTGGCTTAGTAATATTTTCGCCGTTCTCTGTCGCTTCAATTATCCCGTTCCCAGCGAACATTGTAATCATATTATTGGATACAAATCGCTTGATAGTTTTATCATCGCGCTCGTTGGGACCAACAAATTTAGCAGGTGAGATAGACCCGTCTTGAAGCTGGACAACGGTCATACCTTTGACATGACGGTTTATACTAGAACCAATTCCAAAATTGACAAATTGTAAGAGTACAGATACAATATTTGCTCCTGCTAAGACGGCGATTGTCATTGCAATAGGGGTAGAAATAGATTGACCGTAGCTGAGGAGGCGGGCTGGTTGAGATTTAGATTTAGACTTCAGCATACTAACTATTTATTACTTTTAATGGCATTGACTATTTGTTGGGTTTGTGCGGCTTGTTGTTTGGCTTGTGTCGCTTGTGCGGCTTTCGCCTGTGCAGAGTGTATATATGAGCTGGCGGTGGCACTTAGTGTGTTGGCAGCGAAACCAGCTGTTACAGCTGAAGTTTTACCTAATCCCGACCAAACAGCGAGTCCACCACCAGCAGCGAGTGCTGATGCGAGGATGGGGGATACCAAACCAATAAAAAGAAGAAATATCATTGGTTGGTTTTGTTGAGAATTGGCGATCAGCTGCGAACACAACCCGACAATGATGTTGAAACAAAGTTTTGCCATTCCAACTGAGAAGAAGCCGGTTAACCAGGCAAAAATGGGTTTAGCTCCGAAGGGGAGTAGGGAACCACCAACTGCTATAGGACCAATTAAAGCGGTTAGCAGCATCGTGAATTCTATCCCCCATTGGTAAGCGTTGTTCAGGGCAAGTAACAGCGTAGCGACAAACCCGGTTACCAACGCACCGATGCCACCCATAATAGTGTTTCCAATTTTTTCGCCAATTTGACCTGGAGAAATATTTGAAAGTGCATCCTTAGCATCTGATAGGCTTTTAAGAGGGTCAAACTCCCAACTCCCACTATCAGGCGCATCTTCCTTGAACAATTTAGGTGCAGATTTTTTAAGTTCGGCTTCTGCTTGTTGCAAACAGGTGATCGCGTCTTGAGTTCTGCCAGGGAGTGACTGACACCTTTCCATTGCTGCGCCGACTTGCTGTTGGAGGGCAATATTACCAACTGCGCGGTTGAATGCGACTTCTAGGTTGGCTCCGGCAGCAGTATATTCCAGAACTTGGTTATTAACATTGTTGATATAACCCCTGATGCTCAGGGTTGTACTTTTCAGTAGAGTGCCGTTGTTTGCTAATAATGCGATAACTATAATCGGCCATATATAACTGGAGAGAGCTTTCATGTCCTCTTGATTGATCCAGTTTTTGGCTAACTCAACCATGTAAAGACAAAGTGTAGCGAGGGCAAAAAGCTGACCGACCTTAGACATTGAGCCGTATAGGTTGCCGTTAAGTGTTTGTTCCCAGAGACTGTTAAACCCATCGGCAGTTAGTTGCGCTCCGGCGGCGGCATTTTCTAGAATGTCTTTTCCAAAATACGGGTCGTTGGTGCCGCTAACTATAACACCAAAAAGCTTTGTTAGGTCAAGGTAATTAAGCGTCATAATTACTTTACTTTTCATTAAAGCCATCCTTGGGGGATGGCCGATTTGATATAACTAGTACACTGCGGCAGAAATAACCGGACAGTTTCAAACTGCGATTTAAACTGAGTCTAGGTATGTACTCTCCCCTACTGACTCCTGTCTTCTGACTTCTGGCTCCTTGTACTAATGTTCCTACTTTACGGCTGTCGTTTTCAGACTGCTAAAGCCAGCAATTTGTGTGTATTGTGCGGTTATACCGTCCATCGTTAGGTTTTGACGGCGGCGATCGCTTGCGCCAAGTTCAGCAATCTGACTGAGCATTAAGTTAGTCTGCTGGGCATCATGCCGTTGTTGCAGCCCATCAGTACGCGATTGTCCAAGCATTGAGACAATTTGGGCATTTTGGGCGGCAATGACCTTAAGGATGTTTTGCGATGCATCCATGCTTTGAGCTTGGGTAGCTAAATCTTGTGCATCAGCTGCTGTTCCTTGGGTTGCTTCAATTTCATTTTGGGTACGTTCTTGCCCTTGTTTTCCGAGAACGCTTTCAACTGTAGCGCGGGTGGTTTCGCGTTCCAAGTTTTTACCAGCGGCGATCGCACCCTCAACAGTATTGCTTTCGTTCCAACTACCCTTGTCTTTCAGTTGGTCTTTTAGTTGATCTGCACTGCTAACGGGATCTGGTAAACCCAAAGTTCCGGTTGAGTTGTTGGTAGCAGTGTTAGCTTCTCCCTTAAGTCCTCCCCAATTTTCATTTATTGCTAAGCTAAGTTCGCTTTTGGTCTCTACAAAGTAGTCGTTGAATTTACTTAATACTTGGTTCAAGAAGCTGTTAATATTAAGTGAGGTTGCGTAACTTGGGGTGGCACTGAGTAGGGTAATTATACCAATTGTTACTCCAACTACTATTCTCTTTTTTGATTTGAACTTGATGCTCGCTCTCATACTTATAACTGGATAAATTAACTGACGTGGCAATTAAGAAGGCAGAAGGTAGGAGGCAATTAGATAGGGATTCAAACTCTATCTAATCTCACTTGCAACAATATCGTTGCATTTTGGCTTTCTTGTCTTAAACCCAGTGTGGGCAAGGCAAAAGGCAATACCTTAAAACTTTTTCTTCCCTTCTGCCCTCTGCCCTCTGCCTTCTGCCTTGCCCGAAGGGCTGATTAAAGCTAAGCCACTTGTTTATGATTTACCGCTCTATCTTCTGTTAATACTTGACTTTCTAATAATTTTTCTTCTTGATTTTTTACTAGTTTTAATTGCTTGTTGTTATTTTTATCCAGTAATTCTTTAGCTTCTTCACTCAATTCGCCTCGAATCATTTGTA
>JAQYWP010000555.1 GCA_029379285.1 Rhizonema sp. PD38 | reverse complement strand
CCTATATACAAGTACCGATAGGGGCGTCCTACATAATTAGGATGCACGACCGGAAATTCACAACAGTGGTCAACAGTCAACTCCCCATGGACAGTTTTTTCTTTAAGATTAAGACGGAACCGCCAAAGATGTCCAGGCTTAAGGGCATCGAAATCTACTTCCAGAAAATCACTTCCTGATTCTACTTCTGGCAAAGATTCGTAGCAAATAGAATCAACCACAATCTCATCTCCCACCTCAAAAGCATTGGCATGGTGGAAGACAAAACCCGATTGGATTTCTAGAATTTGTACCCCTATTGAGTTCTTCCTATCTTGCTCTCTTGATTGGGGTGGGGTACGAGGAATAACAATAATACGAGTTGGTTGATTTGGCTGAAACTTAATACATTCTCCAGCACCACGTAATCCCACAGCAAAAGGTATAGGGTTGAAGGCAATGGAATTTTGGAAGAATATGCAGTAATTAGGGGTAATAGCAAAATCATGGATGAAGGCAAAACCCGGAACACTGTGAGCGTGTTTCCGTAATACTTTACCTGTCATATCAAGCTCGAAAATAGTAATTGTACTTGATAGTCCGGGCTTGATGGAAAAGTTGACCATGCAAGGAGCGCCGTCATCCGCAGCACAACTAGGATCGAAGCGTGGATGCGCGGCAAAAGCTTCCCCTTCTGACAAAACACCGTTAAAGTGTTCTTTTCCCAAAGTTTCCAACGTGTATGGATCGAGGTGATAAGGCTCAGCCGCTTCCCATAGTGCTAGCAGTTTACCACCCAAATAAATAACATTGGTGTTAGCAATATTTTTCAGTTTAAAGTCGAAGGCATTATTCCACCAACCCCCTGGTTTTTGTGTACCGAAAACACCGCGATAAAGAATTTTTCCAGCTTTTTGTTCTTCTATATAAGCTGCGGTGCGGATAAAACGGTTGCGGAAATGGGCACGACCATTAGAAAATGTTATGCGACTAATCATACCATCTCCATCAAAGGGATGATGAATTCTTTGCCCATTCACATCTAGCAAACCAGGACCATTTCTAAACAATGTACCCTGTAGTTCTGGAGGAATTTGTCCTTCTACATCATCAATCCAATAATCAAACTCCTGCTTTAAGGATTCATATCCTGTTCGCCAATCTCCACGAATATATGACTTTTCTGGAACTGTAGAGGCGCGTTCGTAAAGTTGAAAACTCTGCATACCAACTGTATGTAAATTTTGCTGATTGTTAATTGCTGATTGCTAATTTCCCATCTTCTACTGATGCTGCTGGAAATGCTGGTGTCTGGTTTTGGGAGTCTGCAGTCGTCAGCCAATTCAGAAATAGCAGTGGTAATAGTTTGCTCAGGTTCGTAATGATAACCAACAGCCACATGGCATTAAAGTTAGTTTCCGTAATTCCTAACCAATGCATCAGCACTGCGCCTAGTTCGTAGGAAATAAATCCTCCCAAGTTCCGCACTGACATTATAAGGGCAAATAACGTTGCTTCCACTCCAGGAGGACAAAGCCTTGCGGCAAGAACCAACACGGGCATATAGGCAATTTCCCCCATGACAGTGAGAATAAGACTATCACCGATACTAAACCAATGGTCATCTATACCAAGAGTCCGATTTGCGTGAGTCACTAACACCAACATTGTCATACCCAACACTGCCGAGATCACAGCGCTCCAGCCAAAAATCACCCGAAAGGGAACACTTTTGAGAAAACGTTGAAAGATCCAAACACCTATTAAAGAAGCGATACTTGTCACCAAACGCACTCGTCCCAAAAATTCTGGTTCAAAATGCAGTTCATTTGTTGTGAAGAAGAAAAACGCTGATTCTGTAGTCGGGGTGGCAAGCCAGACGAAGAGAAATGCTGTCGGTAACCAAATTGATTTCTGAGTAACGGCTTTACGTAGTTGACTTATTTGATACTTCACAGTTTGGAAGTGCTTTGAGTTACTTTCAGCAGTTTTATCTACTGGTGATTCAGGAATCAACCATGCCACTGCTGAGATTATCAAAGGGAATAAGGCAGTCAGCCAAAAAACAGTGCGGGTGGTGAAATGCTCTAAAAGTACACCGCTCAAGTAAGCAGTGATTAACCCTCCGAAAGCTACACTACCCCAACAAAGTGATTGGAGAGAACCTGCTTTAGCTTGAGATTCTCCTCTCGCGCGTTCAACAACCAGTGAGTCAACAATCACATCACTAACAGCAACGGAAAGGGAAGTAAGTCCAATAGCCAATGCGGCTGTTGAAGGTGTGTGAACTATTGTTGCCAGACTTACCCAAGAAATTGCTCCCAATATTCCCGACAAAATCAAGTATGGACGTCGTCGGTAGCCAAATATAGGCAAGCCATCAGAAATGAACCCAAATAGTGGCTTGATCGTCCAAGGTAGAACGCCTATCCCAACGTATACTGCAACTTGAGCCGGAGTCAGCCCCAGTTCATCTTTTAGGAAAAAGCTAATTGCTAGACGTGCTAATCCTACAATTCCCTGGACGAAGTAGACAATAAGGATTGCTATTAAATCGGTTGTAGGTTCATTACCGAAAAATATTTTTTCCTTTATTGCGTCTTTGACCTTGGACAAGCCAGAGGAGGGTATCAACATTAATAAACAATCTTTAAGTTTTATGGACTTTTCTACAATTTATCTATCATACCAATTTTTAGCGTTCAAGGGTATGGGGTATGCGATCGCTCGTTTCTTTTAATATTGACTTAAGGCTACTACTGCATTTTGACCTCCAAATCCGAAACTAAAACATAATGCGTGTTGGATTTGGCTTTTTCGGGCTGTCTTCACTAAATCTAAATCAAATTCTGGTTGCTTTAATCCCACGCATGGTGGTAATATTTGATGCTTTAATGCCATGAGACTAAAGGCTATACCTAAAGCTCCTGATGCTCCAAGTGTATGACCTGTAGCTCCTTTGGTAGAACTGACTGCAACTGGTTGGGGAAATAATCTTTGAATCACTGAACTCTCTACACGGTCATTTTGAAGAGTAGCCGTGCCATGAGCATGAATGTAGTCAATATCACTCTTGTTGAGGCGACTGTGCAAGAGACATTGTTTTATTGCCGCGATCGCACTTCTTCCCTCCGGTTCTATTGATGACACATGATATGCGTCTGCTGTCAAGCCACAACCTAGAATTTGACCGTACACCTTTGCCTGACGCTGTTTTGCAGATTCTGCTGATTCCAAGACAAATACAGCAGCACCTTCTCCTAACACCAAGCCTTCCCGTTGCCTGTCAAAAGGATAAGCTCCTGTTTTCGCTAATGCTCCCATCTGCTGAAAGCCAGTAAGCGACAAAGGTGTAATCGGTGCTTCTACTGCACCAGCGATCACTTGTTGACATTGCCCGCTTTGCACGAGTAAAGCAGCTTGAGCGATCGCCCAAATTCCCGTCGCACAAGCTGCCATCGGTGCTAAAACTACCCCAGTCGCACCAATTTGTCGAGCAGCTGCGATCGCGTTCATATGGGGTAAATTATCCAGCCACTTAAGAGGGAGGGAGAAGGGGAGAGAATGATTTGGGAAAAAGAGTGAACTTTCATTGGTTTTCTCTAACTCTCCCCCACTCCTCAAATACAGCTGCCGTGCCATTTCCTCCCACGATGCTTGATGACTACGACTCGATCCAATAACTACCCCACAGTTTGGCAAAGGAGGAATTAATCCGGCGTCTTTCAATACAGATGAAACAACCAGTTGAGTAAGCATTCTCACTTTTGCTGGTTGTTTCCCAATCAACCCTAAAGGACGTGGTTCCAACTCGGAAAACGGTTGGTGTAGTTTTATTCCAGTATGACCTGCTATTAACTGTTGCCATGTGTCTTCTAGGCTTTCACCTAAAGAACAAATTAAACCAATACCAGTAATAACAACTGCAACCAAGTTTAGGAAGTAGGGAATGGATGATAAGTTTTGTGACTAAGTATAATCAACCTTCCGACTCCCCAAGCATTATTTTCCGCCGTTTTTCAGATGTTCCAAACCTTTTGTGACTTTCGCAGAGTCAATGCGATCGCCTTGTTGAATCTTGTTAACAACATCCATTCCGTTTGTAACATTGCCAAACACAGCATAGTCACCATCGAGGAATCCAAGATCGGCTAAAGCAAAGTAAAACTGAGAGGAAGCTGAAGAAGGCATTTGACTTCGCGCCATCGCTACTGCACCTAGCTTATGCTGTAAGACTGGCGGTTGAGTAATACCTGCTTCTTTGAAAGTCTTATCGTAAATTGGATCTTGTGACCCTTTTGGCTTAATTTCTAAAGGTATATAGCGAATGCGTCCCGTTTTCGGATCTGTAAAACTGCCTGTTCCCGCAGTACCGGAAAATTTGGGATCTTTCGTTTGAGGATCGCCACCTTGAACCACAAACGGTTGCGGTTGACGTATAACTCTATGAAAAACTAAACCGTCGTAGACGCCACGATTGACTAAATCTACAAAGTTGCCAGCAGTGATTGGTGCATCAACACCGTCTACTTCAATGGTAATAGGTGAACCTTTTACGGTCATCACCACAGTTGCCTTGCCTTCTAATCGTGGTAAATCTTGCATTCCAGTCTCGCTTGTGTCTTTAGATGCTAATAATTTCTGTGTAAGTGCTTGTGTGTCTGCCTCGGTACTTGTTTGAGTACTTGCCTCAGTCGCTGTGGATGCTGATGAAGAGTCAGTAGTGACTTGTTTTGTTGAACAGCCACTCAACATCAAAACACTAACAATCACTAGAGCAACGACAAATCGTGAAATTTTTAACTGCATTGTAATGAGTAATGAGTAATGAGTAATGAGTAATGAGTCTTAAGTAAAAAGAGTAAGACTAAGTAATGAGTCTTAAGTAAAAAGGGAAATTTTACTTATAACTTGTAACTCGTTGCTCATTACTCGTATTGTAATTCAGTATTTTCCCTCATCTACTTCTTTTACTCGTAACTCATTACTCATTACTCATTACTCTCTTACAGTCCTTCTAGTGGTACGCCCAAAAAGCGAGCTAACTCTGCTGCTTGAATTTCCAAATCCTTTAAGGACATTGGTTCACCTACGCGTGTGAGTGGAATGTCTCTACGACCTTTAGCACGCAGGGAAATTGCCCGCTTGGGATTTAAACCTCCTCTAATTTCCACACGGATAGATTGCACGTCTTTGACCGGAAAGCTCAGTTCTATGCGACGGTTTTTGCCAGGGAATCCCCAACGGAAGATTTTGACTAAACTCGTTTCCCGATTAAACTCGTTGTATCCGCCTCCTACATCCCATAATATCACTAGCCAAAGGTACAAGCTCAAAAGTAAGCCTGCAACACCGTACAACCCCATGACTAGCCCTTGTGGGAAGAAGATCAGTTGAGTTGGGTCACTAAATGGAAGTAAATTTACTCTCAAATAACTAGAAATTCCTGCTAGTAAGAAGCCTGTAGCTCCCGAAAGGACGATAGTTGCCCACCAGTAGTTGCTGAACCGACGAGAACCGAGTATCTCCTGATGGAGGATGCGTACCGAACTATCGCCGTTTGGCGACTCGCCCTTGTTTATGGTTGTTGATGTCGTCATGGAACTACCTTGGCATATGATCTTGTCTGTCGAAAGTCTGCCACTGAAGCAGTACATATAGCAAGTTTAACGAATCCGCGTTCATCTTTTAGCCTTGAGTGTATCAACATATATGACTTACTTGGCTGCAGGCGGGAAACCGGAGGTATGTTAAAGAAGAAGTCAGAAGACAGAATTCAGAATTCAGAATCAGTTGGATAGGGATTCAAACCCCATCCAACTGTGGACACCGTGTAGACGGTGGGATTTAAACCCTCTACTCATTCGCGGCTTCGCACAGAAGTTCATTCTGACTTCTGGCTCCTGACTCCTGAGTTCTTTTGTTAAAGATGATTCATTCCTCGCTAACTCCGACGTAGAAAATTTATGAGAAAATGTATGTCTGATTGTAAAAATTCTGATATTAATAATAAGTAGTAGGTTCGTGTGAAATACTGCGTCTTGTAAATAAAGATTGAATAACAAACATAACAAAATTA
>JAQYWP010000554.1 GCA_029379285.1 Rhizonema sp. PD38 | reverse complement strand
TCCCCACTCGCGCCAGGTTTCGGCAGCACCTTCATACATCCGCACTTTCAGCACCTTTGCACCATCTAAAAAGCCTACCTTAAATCCAGAGGCGGCAATATTTCGTGCTAAGGTAACATCATCACAAAAAGAACCTCGGCTACTTGTATAACCGTTTACAGCAGCTAAAACAGAACGACGGCACAAAAAGCATTGCCCATTTGCCATAACTCGTTCTGGTTGTGTGTCTACACCAGCAGGATCAAACCGATAAAGTAGAGTCATTAACAATGCGGGTTGCAGCCAGCATTCTCCTGGATACTTAAGGATGAACTGAGGCGATAGGGAAACTAAATCATAACCTTGGGCTTCTGCTATCTTCACTAAACCAGCAACCAGTTGGGGTGAAGGTTGTGTATCGGCATCCATCCCCAGAAACCACTTGCTTGCCTTTGAGGTATGTAAAAATCCATTATGCAATGCCCAAGGACGCCCCACCCAACCGGAAGGTAAGGGATCATCTGTCATCAAGCGAAACCGGGGATCTTGCTGTTGTGCAGCTTTGATTAAATCGGGAGTGCCATCTTGAGATCTACTATCGACAACAATAATTTCCCTGACTTCATAGCTTTGCCGACTTAAACCTGCTAATAACGGGCTAATGCGAAGAACCTCGTTGAGGGTGGGAATGACAACGCTGACACTACCCAAAATTTCTGGTGTGGGGTTTTGAGGTTGAATAGGAGGAAGGCGGCTAGGCCCTTTAATCAGTCGCGACAATAGAATTGCTGTCGCGCTTCCTTGAATTAGCAGCAATAAGAGTGAGATAGCACTTGCAATTGTCCAGGCGTTTACCACAGTAATTTTGAGGAGTGGGGAATTAGAGGTCAGTATTAGGAGCGGGTTTTACAAAATATCGTGTTTGCTGACATGTTATCTAAATTAAACCCGCCTGTACAGGAGGCAAGGGAGTTGAGAATAGAAAGACTTTCCTTTCTTATGCTTCTCTCCCCCTCTTGCTTAACGGCTTCTTTATAAGAGCATCCACTTGCTTATTAATGGAATGCCGATTAAATATGATGATAAACTTATAGTTGACGATCTCAAAATTAAAATCCAGTAATATATAGCGATTTTCAAATGAATGCAATGCATCTGTAAGGGCGTATTGCAGAAAAAAGTCCGACTATGAGTGTCAGCTCTAGCTCGGTAATTTTTCAAAACATAAGCCATTACACAATTAGGTGAATCTCATACAAACCAAAACTACGCGGTTTCCATAAGTATCGGAAATTTTTAGATAATAACTTAATGTTAAATTGGTAATACAAACCCATGTCTACTTTGAAAAGATTTCCTTGGGTTTCTCTGGGACTATTACTCGTTACCTACGCCATACTGGGCTGGGTGATATCGGCGGCAAATGTCCAACCTTTTGTCTGGCTGGTGGCGGCGATCGCTGTCTTCTCGTTAGTAGGGTTCTGGACAACTCCCTGGTCAAATATGGCTAACTATTCTATTTTTGTGTTCAAATCAAATCTTAGGACTTTCGCCTTTGTCATTTTAGCGGCTTTCTTATTCTTTTTAATGATTGCTTGGTTCTCCGTATTCCTTGATACGTTGGTAGTTATTGCAGCTATCATCTTAGCGAGAATAGACTTTCAATTAAATGGGTTTAGTCGAAAGCAAGCTTTTTGGACTTTGTCGATCTTTTCTTTGGTAGGTTTAGCATGTGGTGGATTTTTTCAAAAAGCAAGCATTCAGCTATTAGCATCTCTAAATCACTACAATTTGGGATTTTAGATTTGCGGAAAGTTGCAAAAAGCAACAACGTTGACATTTCGCTCTTTTTATAAATAAAAGGGGGAAATGTCAACGCTATACTTGTGTTTTACTAACTTGCTACTGGTAACTCAGCTACAGCAACATCAGGAGGGTAAACACTCACTTTTTTGCGGCTTTTGCCTTTACGTTCAAACGTTACCACACCGTCAACTAAGGCAAACAAAGTATCATCGCTGCCAATACCGACATTGTTACCGGGGTGAAATTTGGTACCGCGTTGACGGACAAGAATATTTCCTGCCAAAACGGTTTGACCGCCGTAACGTTTGACACCCAATCGTTGGGCATTAGAATCACGTCCGTTGCGGGTACTACCTGTTCCTTTCTTATGAGCCATAATTTCCTCTTGGATCTCTACTTCTATTATTATTCTGCAGCGGTTTCAGTCGGCTGGTTATCAACTGCATTCTCGATAGACTCACCTGGTTGAATTTCTGCGGTTTCAGCAGGCTGGTTATCAACTGCATTCTCGATAGACTCACCTGGTTGAATTTCACCAGTTGCAGCTTCTTCCGAGGAAAGTACCGAACCATCAACGCTGATGGAGTCAATCATTAATCGAGTGATTTCCTGACGATGTCCACGCTTTTTGCGGGTTTTCTTCTTCGGCTTCATTTTGTATACCAGGACTTTGCGACCTCTCAAATGTCGCATCACCGTCCCTTCTACTGTTGCCCCTGTCACATGTGGCTGTCCGATAGTGACCTCACCGTTGTGTTGCACTAACAAAACTGCTTCAATAGTAACTTTCTCTTCAGCTTGAACTGAAAGCAGTTCGATGTCGTAAAAGCGTCCTGGTTCGACTCTTAGTTGTTTGCCGCCAGTTTCAATAATTGCGTAGGTCATGAAATTGCTCTTGAGTTTGCCGTACAGGTAGCTGGACTGAATGCTAAGCAAGTTTTCCAGCTTTTGTGATGTCCCTACCTGGTCCGAGCAGGAATTAGACAGACAATTTTCTATTTTATCCTAGGGTTTATTTTAAGTCAAGAAAGTCTTTGACAGCATAGCAGCTCGCTACATTTACGTTGTTTCATCAGAGACAACACAACGGAAACCAATGTGGCAGGTTGAAGTGTCTACCATCTCCGGATGCCGTGCTGCCGGACGATAGCGCAAGCAATAATTAGAGGTACAGAGAAATGAACCACCTTTGAGTACCTTTCTGGGTATTTGAATTTCCGGTATGGCAATGTCATAACTTTCCTGTTGAGTTCCGCCTCTGGGATTGACCGGAATACAACAGGACTTTGTTTTGTTTTCAGGATGTCTATCTCGATACCAGTCTTCTGTCCATTCCCAGACATTGCCTGCCATGTCATACAATTCATAACCATTAGGTGCATAGGAACCAACGGGTTCAGGTGCGGGAAGACAAGACTTCGCGTTCTGCCAGGGAAACTCACCCTGCCATACATTTGCCATTAACCTGCCCTTTGGCGCAAATTCCTCTCCCCAAACGTAGGTTGCCCCCTCTAACCCTCCACGGGCGGCAAATTCCCACTGTGCCTCTGTTGGTAACGACTTACCTGCCCAGGCAGCATAGGTTGCAGCATCTTCGTAGGCAATATGGACAACTGGATCATTCTCCCGCTTTTTGATCGAACTACCCGGACCCTGAGGATGTCGCCAGTTGGCACCTGGCACATAACTCCACCAGCTACAAGTTCGCAAATCAACAGGTTGATCGGGTGCCTGAAATACTAGTGATCCGGGTACTAACAATTCTGGTAATGCACCTGGGTAATTCTCTGGTTTAGGTGGACGTTCGGCGAAAGTGACATAACCTGTCTCCTTAACAAAGCGTTGGAACTGTTTGTTGGTTACAGTGAATTGATCAATCCAAAAACCACTTACTGTGACGTTGTGTGCTGGAGCTTCTTCTGGGTAATGATGATCAGAACCCATCAGAAAAGTACCCCCCTCAATCCAGACCATTCCCTTTCCCGGTGGCTTCCTACGCCGAGGAGGAGTTTGCTGATTAGGCTGATGTCTAACTCCATCGCTATTCATTTGCTTTGGGTTTGATATACGCTTTGGCATAGCTCACTGCTCCTCCTGTCATAAGTAGTAGCTTAAATGGTTGGGGCTGTCGGAACGCCTGGAGCCGCTGGAATGCCAAGTGCAGCAGACGGAGATGGAGGCGTTGAGGGAATCAGTTCAGGTGGGTAGGGAAGAACTCCTGATTCCCATTGGGCAAAGGTATTACGGAGCTGGGAAAGTATTTGTGGATTGGAACTTTGCAGGTCAGTGGTCTCCTCAGTATCTGTTGATAGGTCGAAGAGAAATTCGGTGTCTCCTATCTTCAGATACTTCCACTTTCCGCTTCTGGCTGCTTTCTGTGTTCCGCCCGCATAACGCCAGAATAGTGTGCGGTGGTATGGTGATGCAAGGCCGGTAATGACTGGCAACAGGTTCAACCCATCCAAGGTCGATCTGGGGTCGGGACTGGTGCGAGCTGCGGCTAGGATCGTCGCTGTAATGTCAAAAGTGACGATCGTTTGCTCACTTACCTTGTTACGGGGAACAACACCGGGCCAGCGGATAATCGTCGGCACCCGAATTCCACCCTCATATAGACTGCCTTTGCGACCCTGGAAGGGACCAATCAGGGAGTATCGCTCTCCCCCATTGTCGCTGGCAAAGATAACCAGGGTATTTTCCTCCTGACCGGAATCCCGCAAGGCTTGCAAGACGCGACCGATACCCTCATCCAGCCTCTTGAGGATGGCTGCGTAGGTTTCCCTTGAACCGCCTGCTGTGTAGGAATTGCTCGGGTAAAACGTTTGGCTGAGGGCTTCGTCCTCAGGACCTTCCCAGGGCCAGTGGGACGCATTGTATTGCAGGCTGAGGAAAAACGGTTTTTCGCGCGATCGGGTAATAAAGTCGATCGCCTGCTGAGTGTAGAGGTCGGTGGAGGAGCCCGCCTGATTTAGCGGGGTTGTTCCCTCAAAGAAGTCGAGGTCGCCATTGCCGTCTTTATGGGTAAAGTAATCAATGGCTCCGCTATAGTTGCCATGATATTCGCCAAAACCGCTCACCAGTGGACCGTAGGTAGGAGGGTAGCCCGCGTGCCATTTGCCAACCAGAGCTGTTTCGTAGCCCTGTGCATCCAACAGGGAGGCGATGGTCGGTTGATCCGATGGCAACCCGACAGTCTGTCCAACCGTGGCAATGTTACCCAGAGGTTCTCGCAAGCCCACGTCTGTTCGAGCAGAATAGCGCCCCGTGTAGAAGGCAACGCGGGTAGGGGTGCAAACCGTTTGATTTGCATAGGAATTGGGAAAGCGAGTGCCTTGACTGGCTAAACGGTCTATGTTGGGGGTTGGGTAGGCAGCTTGTCCATAATAGGGGCGACCATAAACGCCGATGTCAGCCCAACCCAGGTCGTCTGCCAGAATGAACAGGATGTTAGGTCGTCGTCGCTGAGCCGCACTTACCGAAAAGAAGCTCGAACCTCCCACGCTAAGCAATGCACTTGCCGTTGCCATACCAATAAATGCACGCCGATTCATACCTGATGACGCGACTTTTGTCATGGTTTTTACTCCCTGAATGTTGTATGTTGTCCAAAAATAGCAGGTAAAAAAAGCTGTAGAACTTCGCCAGAAGCTCAGCACAACTGAATCAAATAATCAGTTAGGAATTAAAATTTTTGACCTTTTCTGACTCCCTACTTTTCAAAAAAGACAGATCAAAGAAGCGCGTCTTTTTTATAAAATACGGTAAGTCGATTGACGAATGATATTATCTGCCACAACATATAGTATTGCATAAGTTGTCGAATTTCAAAATAAGTAGATTCTTATAAAAGAAAGGCAGAAGTACGTTCAAGGTAGCGTGTCCGTCAGGACAAGGCAGAGGGCAGAAGGTAAATTGCCTAAAAATCATGCGCGGGGTGGATTTAAATCCCACCAAAATGCTCTCGTCTGCGTCAAAGCTCGTTCTTACTCCCTTCCCGGTGTAAGATTTCAAGCGGGGCTAGTATCGGCACTGGGGATTAGTAGCGGAGGCTTGGTTCACACTACATTTGCTGCGTTTGGGCTATCTGCAATTTTAGCAACAAGAGCTTGGGCATTTACGACTATCAAGTTTGCTGGGCGGCAACTGATGGCATTGCTTGAGCATGAATATTTGAACCGATTTCATATATTGGAGCAAATTTAGAAATTATTTTTCCGGTTTTAAAAAATAATTGTCTTGCCCAATAGGTAATACAATTAAACAAATCATTAGAT
>JAQYWP010000553.1 GCA_029379285.1 Rhizonema sp. PD38 | reverse complement strand
CTTGTACATAATATGCGTCATTTGTCAATACCTTCTACTCGACCGGCGCTCTAGAGTATGTTCCTCCTCCTCCACACGGTGGCTCTAGTTGGGGCATTAGGGAGTTACTGAAATGACACCTAACCTTTAGTCAATCTTCCCGCCTTCCCACGGACGAGGAACGTTGAAAAGGGAATTTAACAATCTTTAATTGATTATGAGGCAGAATCAATGAGTAACAGCGGGTTTCAAGGTGAGGAGCGCAGCATCAAGGTTGGAGAAGATATAAACAGTAGCAACGTGATTTCCGGGGACGGTAATATCGGGATTCAGGGCGATCATGCCACGATCACGATCACTAACTACTATTACCGCCGGGATACCAAGGAGGTCACTGTTGAATCTACTGAAATTACTAGTGATAAAAATATCCCCTGTCCTTATCGCGGGTTGTTTCATTTTGGACCGGATGACGCAGAGTTTTTCTTTGGACGTGAGGTGTTTGTAGAAGAACTGTTCGCTGCGACTCAAAGCCGTAATTTTATAACCGTGTTAGGTGCGTCGGGAAGCGGGAAATCTTCGGTGGTTCTGGCGGGATTGGTGCCCAAGCTGCAAAAAGAAGGTTATTGGAAGTTTACTCACTTCCGTCCTGGTTCAGAACCATTCCATGCTCTGGCTGAGTCGCTGGTTCCCCTTTACGAGCCTGATAAAAATGCTACTAAACGAATGCATCAAGCTCGTCAGTTAGCTGAATACTTTGTTAACGGTTCCGTTCCTCTTCAAGATGTTTTCTCCCAAATTGAACGGAATTTTCCCCATCATCGGGTGTTGTTGATTGCCGACCAGTTTGAAGAACTTTACACTTTGTGTGGAGATCAGAAAATTCGCCATAGTTTTTTAGACACTTTATTAAGCTGTTTCCAATCTTCGCCTTCTCGACCCCAATACAATAATGTACTGGTTGCAACCATGCGGGCGGATTTTTTGGGAAATGCCCTCTCCTATCCTCAATTTGGGGACGTATTGCAAAATGCTGATGTTAAAATTAGGTCGATGAACCGTGAGGAACTTTCACAGGTGATTGTCAAGCCATCTGTGAAGTTGGGAGTAACATTTCAAGATGGACTGGTGGAACGCATTCTAGATGATATAGAGGATAAACCGGGGAATTTACCTCTGCTAGAGTTTGCGTTAACGGAGTTGTGGAAACGGCGAAAGGGTAAACAATTAACTCATACAGCTTATGAGGACATTGGTGAGGTAAAAGGTGCCTTGGCTCGCCATGCTGATGAGAAATATGGCAACTTGACAGATGAGGAAAAGGAAAAAGTACGGCGCATTTTTATTCAATTGGTGCGTCCAGGTGAGGGAGCAGAGGATACAAGACGCATAGCGATGAAAGCGGAATTGGGGGAGCAAAGCTGGTCTTTGGTAAAACAACTAGCTGATGCTCGGTTGGTGGTGACAAGTCGCAATGCTACCAGTCAAGAAACAGTGGAGGTAGTCCATGAAGCTTTAATTCGTAATTGGGGAGAACTGCGAGAATGGATGAATAAAAACCGGGTATTTAGAGCTTGGCAAGAGCGACTGCGGACAGCAAAGGGACAATGGGAAGCAACGAATCAAGATCTGGGTTCATTGTTGCGTGGTGCAGCATTAGTAGAAGCAGAAGAAAAACTGAAAGAACGCCCAGAAGATTTAATTGATGAGAAAGAATTTATCGAGCAGAGTATCCAAGAACGTGATCGCCTCAAACAAGTCGAAGCAGTTCGTAGGAAGCGGGAAATCAGAACCGCTAAGAGAGTTGTGGCGGGTTCATTAGTGGCAGTGGTAATTAGCACTGAATTGGGATTGATAGCGTGGGATGAGAAAAAACAAGCAGAAATCAGTGAAATCGAGGCAATAGATAACTCTTCAGTAGCCTTACTTACGGCAGAAAAACCCTTTGATGCCCAAAACTATCGCTTCTGGCAGTGATGACAACACGGTGAAACTGTGGAATTTAGAGGGTAAGCAACTCCAAACCCTAAAAGGACATAGCAATACAGTCAGGAGCGTCGCCTTCAGTCCCGATGGCAAAACTATCGCTTCTGGCAGTGATGACAACACGGTGAAACTGTGGAATTTAGAGGGTAAGCAACTCCAAACCCTGAAAGGACATAGCAATACAGTCAGAAGCGTCACCTTCAGTCCCGATGGCGGTGGTCAATATCAAATGCCAATGCCACATTTGATAACTGAAGGTTTAATTACCAAGGGTAACCAAAAGATTCCCATGTATTTGTTAGCGCAGTTAATTACCCATGGAAATGGAATTGCCATCGCTAGCAAGCATGTAGGAAAAGAACTTTCTGTAGATACAGCAAAAGCACATGTTCTGTTTAATGGACTCAAGTCATCAAAAACTCCTTTCACCGCAGCATTTACCTTTCCACACGTCAATCAAGATTTCTGGATTCGTTACTGGTTAGCAGCCGGTGGTATCGATCCAGATACTGATGTCAAACTCGTTACAGTACCTGCTGCACAAACTGTTGCCAATATGAAGACAGGGTCGATGGATGCTTTCAGTACTGGAGATCCTTGGCCTTATCGAATTGTCAAAGATAAAATTGGTTTCTTGGCTGCACTAACAGCGGAAATCTGGAAGAATCATCCTGAAGAATATTTTGCCTTGAGAGGAGATTGGGCTGACAAACATCCTAAAGCAACCAAAGCTCTCTTAAAAGGAGTTATGGAAGCACAGAAGTGGTTAGATAATTTCGACAACCGTAAAGAAGCTGCACAAATTCTGGCGGGACGAAATTACTTTAATTTACCAACACCAGATATTTTACTAGAACCATATCAAGGCAAATATAACATGGGTGATGGTCGAGTTATTAACGATAAATCAAAACGTTATTGGCTAGCTGCAGGTGGCATAGATCCTGACCAAGATGTTGACATTAAGACCATTCCTCCAGCCCAGATGGTGGCTGATCTAAAAGCCGGAAGTATTGATGGTTACTCGGTCGGAGAACCTTGGAACATCCGCGCTGCTTTTGAAGGTATTGGCTTTACCATAGCTACAGACTTAGAAATCTGGCTGGGGCATCCAGGTAAGGTTCTTGGTGTGCGAGAAGATTGGGCAGCAGCTTATCCCAATACCCACATTGCTCTAACCAAAGCCTTACTAGAAGCTTGCTATTACTGTTCAAATCCAGAAAATGCTGACGAAATTCGGGAAATTTTGGCGCGACAGGAGTATGTCAGTACTGATATTTCTTACATCCAAATCGAAGATCCGAACAATGTCACCTGTAGCTTAGATTATCCAATGCAACAGTATGCCCACCACCAGTTTTATGCAGAGTCTGCCATAAACCGTCCCAGTCGAACTGAGCAAATTTGGATGATGACTCAATTGGCGCGTTGGGGTGAAACTCCGTTCCCCAGAAATTGGGTGGAAATCGTAGAAAGAGTGTGCCGAGTTGGTGTGTTCAGCACTGCGGCACGAGAAATCGGTCTGGATATTAGTTATAGTCGTCAACCTATCCAGCTGTTTGATGATACACCCTTTAATACAGACGATCCAATTGCCTACCTCAATAGCTTGAAGATGAAACGCGATTTTTCAGTTGCACAAGTCATTGTCTAGAGGGGGAGATTGTTCGGCGTTGTATAATTGAAGTATGAATTACTACCTTTTTGGTGTAAGATTACTTATCCCATTGATCTTCAAACTTGGCTTCCTTGGCGTCTTGGCGGTTTACTTTATCGGTATTCTTCTAGCGGGAACTGTTAGAAGAATACTGCTTAGATAAGCGTTGTATAAAATAGGAATGAAAATTGAACCGCCAAGACGCCAAGGACACAGAGAAAGAACGTAAGAAAGATTAAGTAATCTTACATCGGTAAGAGAGTAGTTATCAGGGAAAATGTAAATTCATACCTCTATTCAGCAACGCCAGAATTCTTGTAAAGATGCGATTTATCGCAGAGAAGAATGTATACAACTAGCAATCCAATAATTTACAAATGACAACTACACTAAACCGTCGTGAAGCGTTTTTGGAAATTAAGAATGTTACCAAAGTCTATCCGACAAAGAAAGGACCTTTTACTGTACTTGATGACGTTAACTTGATCGTAAATCAAGGTGAATTCATCTGCGTTATCGGTCACTCTGGGTGTGGCAAATCAACTTTGCTAAATATGGTTTCGGGTTTCAACTTTCCCACCTCCGGACAAGTCTTGCTGGAAGGACAGCCGATTACAAAACCAGGTCCTGACCGAATGGTAGTATTCCAAAACTATGCCCTTTTACCTTGGCTAACTGCTTTTGAGAATATTTACTTGGCTGTTAGCACTGTTTATGCTGATCAGCCTACGGCCCAGAAAAGGGCGATTACGCGGGAGCATCTGTCAATGGTAGGATTAGCAGACGCTGCCGACAAAAAGCCACCTCAATTGTCTGGTGGTATGAGACAACGGGTTTCTATTGCCCGAGCTTTGGCAATCCGTCCTAAAGTATTGATTTTAGATGAACCTTTTGGCGCACTGGATGCCATCACCAAAGAAGAGTTGCAGGAAGAATTACTGAAAATCTGGAACCAGAACCGCTGCACTGTGTTGATGATTACGCATGATATTGATGAAGCACTGTTTTTGGCAGATAAATTGGTGATGATGACTAATGGTCCCCATGCCAAGATAGGTGATGTTATGGAAATTCCTTTCCCTCGTCCCCGCGATCGCATCCGGATCATGGAAGATCCTCAATACTATCAACTGCGTAACTACGCCCTAGACTTCCTCTTTAACCGCTTTGCTCATGATGACGTAGGTTAATGAGAAGTTAATAGTGAGAAGTGATCAGCTTGTACTCTATAAAGTTGTACATTACACCCACAAGGTGTGTTAAGCGTTAACCTTTGACAGTTAACAGTTAACGGGACTTAAACATTTTTGAGGGAGATCCATAAAAATCAATTCGGTTGCTGTTAGTAGTATTCAGTTATCGAAGATCCCTCCAACTCCCTTTTTAAAGAGAGGGCTAGGGGGGATTAAGCCTTAACCGAACCGTATTGCCATAAAAATAAATTTAAAACATGCAAGTATAGAAGATTTCTATAGCAGAGATAAAAATTAAATGCTTTTCACTATAGATGTTTCAGAGTACCATAAACTCAAGAGCAAAAAAACTAACAGTGAGCCATACAAAAATGACTCAGCCACAATTTTTAGTTATCTCAAAGTTCCTTGCTTTGTGAATAGCGGCTGATATCGCCAAACTCAATTTACTGAACTCTGTTGAGGGGTTAGAGATGGAGATTGATACCTAAGCATGGGTTTGCTGAAAATTTTGATACTTAAAAGTTAAGTAAAGTTACTTATAAGGAGGCTTCTAATGGTAGCACTAGCTAATATTCAACGTAGGTTAACAATGCAGTCTATCGAAATTGGGTCTAATACAACGGCAATCCGCTCATTAGACTGGGATCGTGATCGCTTCGATATTGAATTCGGGCTACAAAATGGCACTACCTACAATTCATTTTTGATTAAAAGTGAAAAAACAGCCTTAGTCGATACGTCTCATGAAAAGTTTCGCCAAACGTACTTGGAGCTGCTCAGGGGATTGATTAACCCAGAGCAACTGGATTATCTTATTATCAGCCATACTGAACCCGACCACAGTGGGTTGGTCAAAGATGTACTGGCACTGGCTCCTCAGGTGACTGTTGTTGGTTCTAAGGTGGCAATCCAGTTTCTCGAAAATTGGGTACACACTCCCTTTGAAAAACGCATCGTCAAAAATGGCGATCGCCTAGATTTAGGTGCTGGACACGTTTTGGAATTTGTGATTGCACCTAATCTGCATTGGCCAGATACGATCTTCACTTATGATGCTCTCACACAAATTTTATACACTTGTGATGCATTTGGGATGCATTATTGCGATGACCACACTTTTGATGAAGATTTAGACCTGATTGAAGAGGATTACCAGTATTATTACGACTGCTTGATGGGACCAAATGCTCGTTCAGTGCTGTCTGCCCTCAAGCGGATGAACGAGTTGCCAGCCATCACAAC
>JAQYWP010000552.1 GCA_029379285.1 Rhizonema sp. PD38 | reverse complement strand
TAGGACTCCTCCAAAGATTTTTGAAAACATACTGAGACTAAAAAGCCCGTTTGATGAGGGTTCTATCTTAAATCCTGTTCAGAAATCAAACAGGATTCCTATAGAACAGCAATTAGTAATTAACCCTTCGGGTTCGCCAGTTCCCTACGGCGGGAAACCCGCCTTCAGGACTGGTCTCACCATTAACTATTAGCCATTAACATTCAACTGAATTTGTTACTATGAAAATCCGAAAAATTTTGCTTTTGAGTGCGATCGCGATCGCCTTAACTGCTGTCAGCCTTTGGATAGGGAATCAAGCATATTCCTGGCTACCCCCTCAAGCAGCAGCAGAATCACAACTCTTCGATAAATTGTTTAGTTTCTTAGTAACGCTGGGAGCATTTATCTTCCTTGGAGTTACTGGAACACTAATGTATTCAGTGATTTTCCATCGAGCAGCAAAGTATGATTTTAGCGATGGTCCTCCAATTGAAGGGAGTATAAAACTAGAAATTGTCTGGACGGCAATTCCTATATTCCTAGTATTTTGGATTGCAGGCTACAGCTACCTTATCTACGAACAAATGGGGATTCAAGGACCAATGGAGGCTGTTCATATACATATTCCAATAGGAATGAAATCGGCATCTGCTGCACCACTCCACAAAGACGTGGTTAAGAAGCACAGATACACCAAGAAGGAAAGGAAACACAGCAAGACGCAAAAAACACATACGGGGAAAAATTCCCTCACCACAATATCAACTGTCATGCCAGTTGAAGACATTGAAGTCCATGCTAAGCAGTGGGCCTGGATTTTCCGCTACCCAAAAACAGGAGTGACTAGCACCAAACTGCATTTACCTGTCAATCATCGCATCCGTTTAGCAATGCAGTCAGAAGATGTTCTTCATGGCTTTTATGTCCCTGCTTTCCGAGTCAAGCAAGACATTATTCCCAAACGTAACATTAACTTTGAATTCACCCCCATTCTCCCTGGCAAATATCGATTGACTGATTCTGAATTCAGCGGTACTTACTTTGCAACAATGCAGACAGATGTTATTGTTGAATCCCCTGAAGATTACAAAAAATGGCTTGCAGAAGCGGTAGACGGCAAACCACGCATTGCAAACAACCAAGCTGCTTCCGAATATGCTCAAGAATCAAAAAAGTTAATTAAAGGATGGGCTTCAGTAGCACCCGCACAAGCCTCTGTAGTCAATAGCGATTAGTCAATGGCTAAGTAAGTCGGCAACAAAAAACCAAACTATGTAACGAAATGTAAAATAGCTGTTTTCCGTTCGCCCAACTACGAACCAAAAAAGATTAATTTCTTCCGACCTACTTAGCCATAGAAGACTGGCAATTAGCAATCAACGAAAAACAATGACAAATATACCCGTCAAAAACATTGGTATTACAGCTGAGATACCTCACTACAAACCTACAAACTGGAAGCGATACTTTAGCTTCAGTACAGATCACAAAGTCATCGGTATTCAGTATATTGTTACCGCCTTCATTCTATTTTTAGTAGGTGGCATATTTGCAATGGTCATGCGTGGGGAATTGATTACCCCGGAATCAGATCTTGTTGACCGTAATGTCTATAACGCCTTGTTCACGATGCACGGCACAGTGATGCTGTTCGGATGGACATTCCCCATACTTACAGGCTTTTCTAACTACCTTGTGCCGTTAATGATTGGGGCGCGTGATATGGCGTTTCCCAGACTGAATGCTGTTGCTTTCTGGATGGTACCTGTTGCGGCTATTCTACTAATGGTAAGCTTCTTTGTACCAGGTGGTCCAGCGCAAGCAGGTTGGTGGTCATACCCTCCAGTCAGTCTGCAAAATCCGACAGGAAATTTAATCAATGGTCAAGTTATCTGGCTTCTAGCAGTAGCAATATCGGGTGTGTCCTCAATTATGGGGGCAGTTAACTTTGTCACCACGATTTTCAAGATGCGGGCACCAGGCATGACGTTCTTCCGGATGCCTATCTTTGTTTGGAACGTGATGAGTGCTCAAATTATCCAACTGTTTGGGCTACCTGTCTTGACAGCAGGTGCAGTCATGCTTTTACTTGACTTGACAGTTGGAACTAGCTTTTTTGACCCCGCGAAGGGAGGCAATCCAGTTCTGTTTCAGCACTTTTTCTGGTTCTACTCCCACCCAGCTGTTTACGTGATTATTCTGCCTGTATTCGGAGTTTTTTCGGAAATTTTCCCCGTTTTTGCTCGCAAACCTTTGTTTGGCTATAGGATTGTCGCTATTTCATCACTCCTGATTACTGCAGTTAGCGCTATCGTTTGGGTACACCATATGTACGCCAGCGGAACTGCAGGCTGGATGCGGTTGCTTTTCATGCTCACAACAATGTTTGTTTCCGTGCCCACTGGTATTAAAGTGTTTGCCTGGACTGCAACCATTTGGGGCGGTAAGCTGCGGTTTGATACACCAATGCTGTTTGCTCTAGGTGCATTAATATTTTTTGTGTTTGCAGGAATCACTGGCATCACACTCTCCTCTGTTCCTATTGATATCCACGTTAATAATACCTACTACGTGGTGGGTCACTTCCACTATGTTCTTTACGGCACAGTGACCATGGGAATGTTTGCTGCTATTTACTTCTGGTTCTCCAAAATGACTGGACGGATGTACTACGAAGGCTTGGGGCAGTTGCACTTTTGGCTATCGTTCATTGGCACCAATCTTAATTTCTTCCCAATGCACCCACTGGGATTGCAAGGAATGTTACGTCGAGTTTCTTCCTACGCCCCAGAGTATGAAGTGTGGAATATTATTTCTAGCATCGGAGCATTTATGCTAGGTGTATCTATTTTACCTTTCATACTGAATATGATTGGTTCTTGGATGCATGACAAACCAGCACCAAAGAATCCTTGGCGAGCAATTGGACTTGAGTGGCAAGTTTCTTCACCACCTCCTGTAGAGAACTTTGACGAAATTCCGGTTGTTATAGGAGAACCGTATGCCTACGGTAAATCTGAACCATTAGTAGCGGAGCGCAAGTAGTTAATTGTTAATGGTGAGACCAGTCCTGAACGCGAAGAGCGTCTCCCCTTGGGAGAAGGCTGGTTTCCCGCGCCCAGGGAACTGGCGATCTTCGTTAGCGACGTTCGTAGCGTCGGAACGAGCGTCACAAGGGAGGGTTAATCGCAATTAACCATTAGCTAATAATAATCACTCTCAGGATAATTTATCAAATGGATAGTTCTATTACGAACGAAGAGTTACACCATTCTGAACACGAGCATACCCATGATGAAGAAGGCAATAAAATGTTCGGATTCATTGTTTTCTTGCTTTCAGAAACTTTCATTTTTCTAGGTTTTTTTACAGGATATATTGTCTACAAAACAACAACTCCTAACTGGCTACCTCCAGGTGTTTCCGGACTTGATATCAGAGATCCCGCAATTAATACAGTCGTTCTTGTGTCCAGTAGCTTTGTTATCTACTTAGCAGAACGCGCACTTCTACGCCACGATTTGCTGAAATTTCGTCAGTATTTAATAGTTTCGATCTCAATGGGAACTTACTTTTTAGTGGGGCAAGGGATCGAGTGGAGCCACCTTTCTTTTGGCTTTACCACAGGCGTCTTTGGTGGGATGTTTTACTTATTGACAGGCTTCCACGGTTTACACGTTCTCACTGGCATTTTGTTGCAGATAATTGTGTTTGGTCGCTCTTACATTCCAGGTAACTACGATACAGGTCATTTTGGTGTAAACTCAACTTCTTTATTTTGGCACTTTGTTGATGTCATCTGGATTGTTTTGTTTTTCCTTATTTATATCTGGAAATGAAAAAAATTGGGAGAGATGACTTAGTCAATAAAGTAATGAAAAGGAGACATATATGATTATTGATGATCAACACTACGATCTAATTATTGTTGGTACTGGGGCAGGTGGGGGTACGTTGGCATATAAACTTGCTCCCACAGGTAAGAAAATTCTGATTTTGGAACGCGGAAGTTTCTTACCTAAAGAAAATGAAAACTGGAGTGCATCTGAGGTTTTCCGCAAACAACGCTATCAAGCTCAGCAACAGTGGTACGATCAGACAGGTGATCCTTTTCGTCCTCAAACTAATTACTGGGTTGGTGGCAATACTAAAGTATACGGTGCGGCTTTGCTGCGGATGAGGGAAAGAGATTTTGAAGAAGTTCAACACCAAGATGGTATCTCTCCAGAGTGGCCTCTCAAATACAAAGACTTTGAACCTTATTACACCGAAGCAGAAAAACTCTACCTAGTTCACGGCAGACAGGGAGATGATCTAACTGAACCTCCTCGTAGCGAAACGTATCCGTTACCTGCGGTGGCTCATGAAGCTAGGATGCAACAAATTTGTGATGCTATTTCTCATCAGGGGTTACATCCGGCTTATTTACCTTTGGGATTGAAGTTGAGTGAAGGAGCTGAGGAGCAAAGCGATTGTATCCGTTGCAAAACTTGTGATGGCTTTCCTTGTAATGTTGATGCTAAAGCTGATGCTGAAGTTGTCGGAATTTCTCCCGCTCTGAAATTCCCTAACGTCACACTGAAAACTAATGCGAAAGTGGTGCGGTTGCACACAAGCCCGAATGGAAGCGAAGTTAAAGCTGTTGAAGCAGAAATTGAAGGACAATCTCATTTCTTTTTCAGCGATATTGTTGTACTTGCTTGCGGTGCTATAAATTCAGCTGCGTTGTTGTTGAACTCTGCGAATAGCTCTCATCCTACCGGACTTGCTAATAGCTCTGATTTGGTAGGACGTAATTTTATGAAACAACTCATTACAACGTTGGTGCAAGTAAGTCCTCTACCTAACCCTGCTATCTTCCAAAAGACGATTTGCGTTAATGATTTTTATTGGGGAGAACTAGGTTTTGATTATCCGATGGGTCATATCCAAAATACAGGTAATATTCTGGAGGATATGATACCTGCTGAAGCACCACCTCTTTTAGCTTTCTTGGCAAAACTTATGCCGGACTTTGGACTCAAGCAATTAACTGCACGCGCTACTGGTTGGTGGTTGCAGACAGAAGATCTACCAGATCCCAATAATAAAGTACGTGTGGAGGGAGCTAAACAGTATATGGATTACACTCCCAATAATCTTGAGGCGCACGATCGCTTGATCCATCGCTGGATGGAAGTGCTGAAAGTTGTAGACAGAGTCACAGAAAATTCAGTCTTTTCAAGAGGCATTTATCCTTACAGCAATACGCCTATTCAAGTGGTAGCAAATCAAAGTGGGACTTGCCGCTTTGGAGAAGATCCAAAAACCTCCGTTCTCGATATCAACTGCCGCACCCATGATGTCAATAATCTTTACGTTGTGGATAGTAGTTTTTTCCCTTCTAGTTCTGCAGTCAGTCCTGCTTTAACAATCATTGCCAATACCTTACGAGTTGGAGAACACTTAATTGAACGATTGAACAAGGGTTAAAACTGTGTAGCAAATGAATTCCCTGCTTTAGACATCTTCATAAATTGTAGCGTTTCTCAATTGTATCCCATACACTATTGTTTCTCTCCCAAGTGCTTGTGTAAAACGTGCCCATTAAGGTCGGGCTAAAAGCATTCTGTCTGTGACTCAAACGAGATTTACTATAATTATACGTTCGTTGAAATCCTTGGTAAGGGCGAACGGGACCGAAAGCCTCGAAGCTCGATGAGCCCCGCTAAGACGACGACACTTGCGTGTACCAGAGAAGTCTGAGCGGAGGTTTCCTCTGCTCAGAACTTGTGGTGTATCTGGTATTAAAAAACCTAGAACCGTAAAAGGTGCTAGATCCCAGGGTGCGTTCAATATGTAATTCAGGATTAGTTTATATTTATTTTCTTAAATTTCACGACTGTCTGCCGATATAATCTAAGTTGGTATACATAGTTACATGATTACTTTACATTACAACTTTCAACAAAATATTCAGTGCATGAAAAACCCTAGAACCGTACAGGGTGAATTGGAACTAGGGTGTATGAGTTAATTGTGGTTTCAGATTACTTTATATTTATTTTCTTAAATTTCACGACTGTCTGTTGATATAACTTAAATTTGTATACAC